>CAYZLN010000021.1:5374-16066 GCA_964479295.1 uncultured Gemmatimonadota bacterium | reverse complement strand
TCGCCGCCGAGAGCTTCGCCTGGCTCTTGACCACCATCCAGAGGCTCGCCGCCTGCGCGGCGAAGTAGAAGCCCCCGCGCAGCGGCTGGTCCACCTCGGCCTGGCCCCAGCCCGGCACGACGACCGACCGGGCGAAGGCCCCGAGCGGGGAGATCGGCGGGCCGCCGGCGGTGTCGGGCTCGGCCGGAGGGGCGGCGGGCTCGGCCTCGACGGTGTCGGCCTCCTGGGCGAAGGCCGGGCCGGGGGCGGCCGCCAGGGCGAGCAGGAGCGCGGCGGCCGCGGCGAAGACGGCGGCGGCCCCGATGCCGGACTCGGGCGCCCGGGTCGTCGCCCCGGTGCGGCCCTCCGGCCGGCGGCCCGGATGGCGGGAACGTGTGGGAATCGAACCCACCGGGGACGCTCTCACGCCCCCTGACGGATTTGAGGCCCGAGAGAAGCGTCTGAACTCAGCGGGACCCTACGTGAACAAGGCGTATAACTCCGGGGTCTTCGGCCGATCCAATAGGAATCCGCCACGACCGTCTTTACGCTTGGTGCGCCATGAGTCCGGCACAATTTCGGGGGTCTCTGCCTCACCGGCTCAACCGCCATTGCCCCTCCCTTCGCGGGATCGCGCTCACCGCAATCATCGCCATCTTAGCTGGCACCGTCAGCCCGCCGCAAGCGTGCAATGACTTCAACAGCTTGTCGGTGGGGTCGGGCCGGGCCGTCCCTTAGGACGCCTACAACCCGACCCGTCAGACGCGCCAGCCTTAGGAGCCTATTCTAAGGTTGGCGCGTTTCGCTATTTAGGAGCCGACACCCCCGCCATTCCAGGGTTTTGAGCGTTCGGTAGCGAAAGCCCCCTCCCCCGATTCGCTGCCCTAACGGGACCCGACTCGCCCACAGACTCGCCCAATTTACGTATGTTAGCGTAGACGACGGACCCGTATTCTAGGTTCTTGTCCTGCAAACACTCACTCAAAAGTGGCACCTAGCTGCTCAAGACGAACAGACAGATCCCTGAGTTCTGGGCCGATGTTAGGTCCCTGAACGACACCATGCGGCGTTTCGATGTTGCGGTACCCCTTCATCAACGAGATGACTTCTCCAGAGTCCGCGACAACGACCGGACCACCGCTCTCCCCGTGATGCCAGCCTACGTTAAACTCAAAGTACGGACCTTCCGGAACTTCGTATTGAGCCGCGATGATCCCGGTACTCGCATGGCTTTTCAGGAAAAAGTCACCTCGCCGGAAATTTAGGTCCTGGTCAAATTGGGCTCCGCCTATCTCTGGGGAAGGAAAGCCGCAAGTTACTACTGAGGTGCCATCACGAAAGCCATCGGCCGCCAATGTCGCGGCACTCAGTTCGGCTTGCTCGCCAGACGGATTTCCGAGCCGTAGAACGGCTACATCTCGGTCCCCTAACTCTAGGGGAAAATCAATCACAGGATAATGGTATGCTCTTCGTTCGTTGTCAGGGACACAGAACACATAGAAATCGTCGTTCGGGTCGCGCTCTTCTCCATTGTTTAGGACATGATGTGCCGTAAGGATTAATTCGTCATCAACAATGCATACTCCCGACCCCGTGAACGCCAACCCGACTTCTACTTCCCTCTCGTCCGCGACTTCCGTCTCCGTCTCGTCCTTAATTACACGAAGAATCGCGCAAGTACAGTCACGGATTGACTGAATGGTATCCGGTACGGGCACTGTCGCTCCTTCCCTTCCGTAATTCGTTTGAGGGACCCTCCGTCACATAATTCAACGTAAGTACGTACTTCACGTTTAACAAGGTCGTCCTTCTCCGCTGTACATGGGCGGCAAGCCTGACGAACCTACGACCTCACGGAAGAACGTAAGCCAACGCCCTGCCGCACAACACTTTAGGGGGTTGACACCCCGGCCTCCCGTGCGTACTCTTTCGCTACTGGCATTACAACGATACCGGACAACCCTTCGCCGGGAGGATTGCCATGAGCAGCACGAAGATGGTGGCGGGGTTTCTCATGCAGGACTCGTGGACGGCCCTGTATGATCTCGCGCTCAACGACGCGGAAGAGCTGGCCGAGCTGGCCGACGAAGGCCACCCGGAACCGCTGCTCGATCTCATGGGCTGGACCGTCCCCATGCTCGGAGCGGCGTCGCGCGATCCTGAGTTAAGAGCGCGGGAGGAAGCCCTCCGCGAGCGGACCGGCATCCACTGCGACGAATCGTTGCGGGCGTTCGTGGAATCGGTGGCGGTGGAGATTCCGGAGGCCGAAGCCTAAGCTCCGGCCTCTCCCGCAGCGTCGCCCCGCCGGCCTTCCCTCCAAGGTCGGCAGGGTTTTTCTATATGCCTTACGTGAAGAGCCTAGCCCTCAAATTGTCCACGCCAGCCCCGCTATCATGGGTTGTCCCCGATTGTACCCAAGCGGCAGCGGGGCGCTCACTCTGCGGCACCAAAGCTACGCCGTCATACTCCGGCCCCAGGTCCGCGAGAAGCACTTGACTGCCAAGCACTGCCGCCGATGCGACGAGAGGCCAGCCTTTTACCGCTACCCGTGACCACCGGGGCCGACGATCCGGTAGAACGCCCGTGCTGGATGAGATGGTGTCGTTCATGGTATCCCCCACCGTTCGGAGGCAATCGTCCTCTAGTCTTTACACCCTGGCGCTTCGTACGATCCGTTGTTACGTATTACTCACGACTTCCTCGCATCCTCCAGCAAGGATCGGGACAATGGCACTCTACGACATCGGAGAGAAGCCCGGCGTTGGCCGCTACTGCTGCACCAACTGCGGGTGGTCCGTCTACCTGGACGATCCGGACGACAAGCTCCCTCCCTGTGGCAACTGCGGGAAGGGACAGAATACCACGTATCGGGACTGTTAGCACCGGAGGCATGTAATGGAACCCGTCAAGGCGCTAGGAGCTTTCTTTTCGGAGCTGTCTTTCCGTGCCTGGCTAGGAATTCTGGCCGTACTACTCGTTCTTGGAGCAGGCTATTATATTTTTGTGGCTTCCACAGGACAGCTTACCTATGACCGCCTAGAACGAGAGACTGAACTGTTGGCAGATATTCAAGCACTCGGCGAACACCAATCAGTTACACAAGACACGCTCGTAGGAAAGGCATATGATAGTTTAATCGTCAGATATAATCGTGCCGTACGAGAAGATCACGGCATCGGAATCAACATTCATCCCCGGCTCCAACAGGTTCTATTCGCGTTGTTTCCTTGGATTCTCGTAGGAATCGCTTTCGGGTTCGTCCCCGGCATCCGAGCAGACACGAAGCAAGAGCGTATATCGGTGGTGGGGGGCGTCGGGATGGTAGCCGTAATATTCGCAATATTAGCTCTACTGATCCCAACTAGCCTGGATAGTTGGATAAGGCTAGCAGCGATCCCTTGGGGCGGTATGCTCGTAATCATGGTCGGATTCGCACTGTGGGGACGGTATAAGTAAAACCTCGTATAGCAGGCAGGCGCTGGCGGGTACTGCTGCTATATTTACCAAGCGGAGGATTCATGTCAGAGTTGGACGCACTCCGTAGTCTAATAAGAGACGATCAAGACCTACCTTTCTCTCTCGGGGGGCAACTTCCTCTTAACCGATGTCCACACTGCGGAGTGGCCAAACCAAATATTGGTCGCAAATGGGGGCCCTCCGCGACGACGGCCCACCATGGAGCCAACAAACGGTTTTGGGCCGCGTACGAATGCGCCACTTGTGGGGGAGTGCTCTTGGCTGGATCGAAGCACGGAAAGGACGGGACAGTTTCCGAAATGTATCCTGCTGCTCGGGGACCGCACCCTGCGCTACCGGACGACGCTCAACGATACCTGCGCGAAGCCATTGAAACCCTTAACTCCCCTTCCGCGTCCATCATGGTCGCCGCAAGTGCAGTTGACGCGATGTTGAAAGAAAAGGACTACACGGAGGGAAGCCTCTATAACCGCATTGACAAAGCAGCCAAGGATAATGTGATTACCGACGAAATGGCTGCTTGGGCACATGATGTACGACTAGATGCCAACGACCAGCGGCACGCCGACGAAGATGCCGACGCTCCCGAAACAGAGGACGCCCGGCGCTGCGTGGAGTTTGCGAAGGCTTTCGGTGAGTTTCTTTTCGTCTTGCCGGCCCGAGTGGAGCGGGGTCGAGAGGCTGCACAAAGGACAGAGGAATAAATCTACGCTCCACGTGCCCGAATAATGCCCTAAAACCCTCTACCCGTATCCTACACCCCTAACCCGGTGGCGTTTGGGCGTCCTGCGCGAATCTGACGGCTGAAAATTGATTCTGGCAGGGGCAGGACATGGGGAAGCACGCTGGCGGGGTGTCTCGGGGGCGCGTCGGCCGGATTTCTCAGCCCCGGAGTCCCTGGCCGATTCCGCAGCTCCGGACCGGCCGGATTGTTTCGAGGGGGAGTCCCCAAAAATCGAGAAGAGGAGTCCCGCGTTTCGGTGAGCGGCATTTGCAAAACGCCCCGCGTTTCTGCGGCGACGGGGGGCTTTCGGGTTTCGTTCGGTTGAACGCCGGTCGCCCGCCGCAACCTACTAGCACCCTTGCCATTAGCCTACCTCTTCCCTCCTCCTCCCCTCTCCGGTATCAGCTTGCATAGCTGGCCTGTCTCGATTTCCAGGCGCCTCCCGCTCGACACAGTAACGCCGATACGGGTCCGTTGACCGGGCGAGCCGGTGGGCGACCCTGTCCGCTGACCGGTGCTGGCCCTGCAGCCGAGCCCATGTACAGCTTCGTGGTCATGCTGCGGCAGGTTGGTTGATAGGCTGGCTTCCCTATCTACGATTGGGGCAGAAGCTGAGAGAGTCGAGAGGGCCGAACCATCGAGTGCGTCCGATACCGGAAATCGGCCGGCGGCCCGGATGGCGGGAACGTGTGGGAATCGAACCCACCGGGGACGCTCTCACGCCCCCTGACGGATTTGAAGTCCGCAGGCGACACCAGTCGCCATCCGCTCCCGGGTCCGTCCGGGGCTCACGTCGCCCCGGACCCATCCCGGCCGCCTCCGTCGGACGACACGCGGGCCACCGCCTCGATCTCCACCCGGGCGCCCTTGGGCAGCTCCGCCGCCTCGACGGCCGAGCGCGCGGGGAACGGCGGCGTGAAGTGGCTCCCGTACACCTCGTTGAACGCGTCGTAGTCGTCCATGTCGGCGAGGAAGACGGTGGTCTTCACCACCTCGTCGAGCCCCGAGCCCGCCGCCTCGAGGACGGCCGCCAGGTTGGCCAGCGCCCGGTCGGCCTGGGCGGCGACGTCGGGGCCGGCGAACCCGCCGGCGCCGGGGTCCACCCCGATCTGGCCGGCGGTGAAGACCAGCCCTCCGGTCACGACGGCCTGCGAGTACGGCCCGATGGCCTCCGGCGCGCGGTCGGTGCTGACGGCTTCCCGGCTCCGCGTCATCTCAGCTCCTCTCCTCCTCGGTGCGATCTCCAGGGCCGGCGGGCTCCCGCCGGCCCTCCGGGGCGTCGTCGGCCCCTTCCGTGCGCTTCGGGGCGCGCCGGTCCGGCCGCCCGTCGCCGCCGGCCGGGCCGCCGTCCCGGTCGTCCAGCGCCTCCAGGATCTCGTCGCGGCCCACGGGCACCGCCCCCAGCCTGGATACCGCCAGCCCCGCCGCGAAGTTCGCCATCGCCGCGGCTTCGGCCACGTCGTCGGCGGCCCCGAGGACGGCGGCCAGCACCGCGGTGACGGTGTCCCCGGCCCCCGAGACGTCGAAGACCTCCCGGGCCCGGGAGGGGATGCGCCGCGCCCGCCCCCGGTCGCCGTCCACCAGCACCATCCCGTCGGCGCCGAGCGTCATCAGCAGGTGCCGGCACGAGAGCCGCTCCCGCACCCGCTCCAGCGCCTCTTCCGACCGCGGGGGCGCCTCCTCCCCGAGGGCGGCCGCCAGCTCCCGCCCGTTGGGCTTGAAGAGGAAGGCGCCCGGATACCCGCCGAAGTTCCTGAGCTTGGGGTCGACCACCGCGGGCACGCCCGCCTCCCGGGCGGCCTCCACGACCCGGGCGCCCGCGCCCTCGTCCAGGACGCCCTTGTCGTAGTCGACCACGGCCACGACGTCGGCCCACCCGAGCCGCTCGCGGACGGCCCCGAGCATCGAGGTCCGCCTGGCCTCGTCGACCGGCCCCGTGCGCTCGCGGTCGACGCGGAGCATCTGCTGGTGCCGGGCCAGCACGCGGGTCTTCACCGTGGTGGGCCGGCCCGGGGCCGTCACAAGGCCCTCGGCCCCGACGCCCCGCCCCCGGAGCTCCCCGGCCAGGGCCTCGCCGGCCCCGTCCTCCCCGCGCACGCCGACCAGGCGGCACTCGCCCCCGAGGGCCACGACGCCGGCCGCGACGTTCGCCGCGCCGCCGGGGGCGCGGCTCTCGTCCTCGACCTGCACGACGGGCACCGGCGCCTCCGGCGAGATCCGGTCGACCGCGCCCGAGACGTACCGGTCGAGCATGACGTCCCCCACCACCAGCACCCGGGGGCTCCGGGCGGGACGGAGGAGGCGGGCGCCGGTCTCCGGGGTGACGGACAGGGGTGAGGCGTCCAAGGGCGTCGTCTTGCGCGTCCCCAGCATGGGCGGTAAGGTGCGCCTCGCGGCCCGCTCCGGGGCCGCCAGCTCGCGTCGAAGCTAGCCGCGGCCCCCGGGGGTGTCAAAGCGGGAGAGCCCGCCTGCACGGGGCCGTGCCCACCCCGCCGTACAGGAGCCGTCAGCCGTTTCCGACATGGACCCGCGAGACGCGCCCACGCCCCTGCTCCGCTGGGCCGAGCGGGTGCTGAAGGGATGGGCGCTGGCGGTCCAGGAGTACTTCGGGCTCCTCGTTCGGACCCTCCGGGCCGCCGCCAGCCGGCCGTTCTACCTCAAGGACCTGATCCAGCAGGCCGACGTGGTGGGCGTGGGCTCGCTGGGGATCGTCCTCCTCACCGGCCTCTTCACCGGCATGGTGCTGGCCCTGCAGTCGCAGGTGGAGCTGCGGCAGTTCGGGGCGACCATCTACATCGGGCGGCTGGTCGGGGCCTCCACGGTCCGCGAGCTGGGCCCCGTGCTGACCGCCCTCATGGTGACGGGCCGGGCCGGGTCCGGGATGGCCGCCGAGCTCGGGGCCATGCGGGTGACCGAGCAGATCGACGCCCTGGACACGATGGGCGTCGACCCGATCCGGAAGCTCGTGGTCCCCCGCTTCCTCGCGGCCGTGGCGGTCTTCCCGCTGCTGACGGTGATCACCGACGTGGTGGCCATCCTCGGCGGGCTCGTGATCGCCCTCGTCAAGCTGGACATGACCTCGACGCTCTACCTCCGCCACGTCTACCTGACCCTGGCCGAGACCGGGTTCGTCTGGCGCTACCTCCCCATCGACGTCTTCGCCGGCCTCGTGAAGCCCCTGGCGTTCGGCGCCATCATGGCGCTGACGAGCTGCTACCACGGCCTCCGCACCACCGGCGGTACCGCGGGCGTCGGGCGGGCGGCCACCCGCGCGGTCGTGGCGACGTCGATCCTGGTGCTGGCGTCCGACTACTTCCTGACGCAGCTCATCATCACCGTCCTGGTCGAATGACCGCGCCCGACGACGGCCCGGCGGAGGGCCCCGGGCGGGAGGCCGGGGGCGACGAGGCGGGCGCCGACGACGCCGAGGAGCGCCGGGAGGAGGTGCGCGAGGAGGTCCGCCGCGAGCTGCGCCGGGACCGGCTGTCCGAGGCGGCCGCGCCGGGGGACGGCCCGGAGGCCGGGGGCGAGTCGGTGGTGGAGGTCGAGGACGTGAGCCTCTCCTACGGCGGCGAGTCCGTGCTCTCGGGGGTGAGCTTCCGGGTGCGCAGGGGCGAGACCCTCTCGATCCTGGGCGGCTCCGGGGCCGGCAAGTCCAGCCTCCTGCGGCTCGTGCTGGCCCTCGACCACCCGGACGCCGGCCGCGTGCTGGTCGACGGCCGGGACGTCACCACCGCGCCCCGGGAGGAGGTGCTCGAGGTCCGCCGCCGGATGGGGATGGTCTTCCAGGCGTCGGCGCTCTTCGACTCGCTGTCGGTGTACGACAACGTCGCGTTCGCCCTGCACCAGCACACGGACACGCCCGAGGAGCGGGTGTCGGAGAGGGTCCGCGAGGTGCTGACCTTCGTCGACCTGGACCCGGACCGGGTCCAGCACCTGCTGCCGGCCCAGCTCAGCGGCGGGATGAAGAAGCGCGTGGCCATCGCCCGGGCGATCGTCCACGCGCCGGAGATCCTGCTCTTCGACGAGCCGACGAGCGGCCTGGACCCCATCACCACCCGGACGATCAACGAGCTGCTGGTCAAGCTGCGGGGGGAGCTGCGGGTCACGTCGGTGGTGGTGACGCACGACATCCGGTCGGCGTTCCGGATCTCGAACCGCGTGGCGCTGTTGTACGGAGGGGAGATCGTGTTCCAGGGCACGCCCGAGGAGATGATGGCTTCGGAGGACGAGTATGTGCGCGAGTTCCTGCGCTGACGCCGGTCGCCCCGCGGGGGGACGGCCGTGAAGCGCTCGACCCCGATCACCTGGGAGCAGGTGCGGGTGGGGGCCTTCGCGGCCGTCGCCCTCGTGCTGCTGGCCGTGGGCGTCTTCCTCGTGGGCGAGGTCGGCCACGTCTTCGGCGAGCGGTACCGGCTGGTGACCCTGATGCGGTCGGGGGCCGGGCTCGTGCCGGGCTCCTCCGTCCAGCTCGCCGGCCAGAACGTGGGGCAGGTCTCGGAGCTCCGCTGGATCGAGCCGGAGCGCCGCCGGGAGGCCGACGCCGCGGTGGCGGTGTGGCTCGACGTCAACCGCGAGGTCCAGGACCAGATCCGGGGCGACTCGGAGGCCCGCCTCAGGACCCAGGGGCTGCTCGGCGACCGCGTGGTGGACATCCGGCCCGGATCGCCCGACGCCCGGATGCTGGAGCCCGGCGACACGCTGCCGTCGGCCGAGCCGCTGGACTACCAGGAGATCCTGGAGCAGGCCTCCGGGGCGGTGACGGGGCTCACCGAGCTCACGGGCCGCCTGGAGGAGCTGACGAGGCGGTTGCTGGAGGGCGAGGGCAGCCTGGGACGGCTGGTGGTCGACGAGACCCTCTACGTCCGGCTCTCCGAGCTCAGCGGATCGCTCACCCGGCTCCTCCGGCGGGCGGAGTCGGGCGAGGGCACCCTGGGCCGGCTCCTCACCGACGACGAGCTCTACGGCCGGCTCGTCTCCGTCACGGCCTCCCTGGACACCCTGAGCCGCCGGGTGGCGGAGGGCGAGGGGACGCTCGGGCGTCTCGTCGGCTCGGACTCCCTCTACCGCGAGCTCCGCGGCACCACGGCGCGCTTCGACTCGCTGCTGGCGCGGGTGGAGTCCGGGGAGGGCACCGCCGGGCGGATGATGAGCGACGACCGGCTCTACGAGGAGATGCTGCGGACCCTGGTGGACCTGAACGCGCTGCTCGACGACCTGCGGGAGCGGCCCGACCGCTACGTGCCGCCGGTGAGGATCTTCTGAGCGGGGGGGCGGGCGCGGTCGGGGCGGCGGCGTCCGGACGGACGTCGCGCCCGGCCCTTCTTCGGATCGGCGGTCGGAGGCCCGGGAGGCGGGCCCCGGGCCGGCTAGCCCTCCTCGCCCCCTCCGTCCATCATCTCGTGCATGGTGGTCACCTCGAGCACCTCGTAGTGGAGTTCGCCGCCGGGCGTGACCGCCGTGACCTCGTCGCCCTCCTGGCTGCCGAGGAGGGACTTGCCGATGGGCGAGTCCATGGAGATCTCGCCCGCCTCGAAGTCGATGAAGTCGCCCATGGCCAGGGTGTAGGTCTCCTCCGACCCGTCGTCCTGGTCGCGCACGCGGACCTTGGACCCGAAGCCGACGCGGTCCTCGGGGATCGTGTCGAGGTCGAGCTCGGAGAGCTCGGAGAGGCGCCGGGAGATGTAGTCGAGCCGGGCCTGGACGAACTGCTGACGGTCTCGGGCGGCCTCGTACTCCGAGTTCTCGCTGAGGTCGCCGTGGTCGACCGCCTCCTCGATCTCCTTGGGGAGCTCGACGTTCAGCTCGTGGAGCAGCTCCTCGGCCTCCTCGCTGAGCTTCTCCCGCAGTTCCTCCAGCACGACGGATGTCCTCCCGTGAGGTTGTGATGCGGCGTCTCCCGGACGGAGCGCCGGCCGCCCTTCGCGGCGGGAGCGGCCCGCCCCCGGGCCGTGAGGGGCCCGGCGAGACGCGAGCGACGAAGCAATAAAAAATTCCGCGGCGCGGTCGGCGCCCCGGAAGGGGAATGGAGGCGGCGGGAATCGAACCCGCGTCCGCGTGCCCGTCCATCCCGGGGTCTACGTGCGTAGCCTGCGGTTGGTTGTGTCGCCGACGCCGGGCCCGCAGGCGGCCTGACGCCAGCTAGCCGTGACGGGCTCTCGCCCTCTCACCCGGCGCGCCCACGGCAGACGCTCCGGGCCAGCCCGATACGCCGTCGTCCTACAGCCCGCCTCGGGCCGGGCTGACTGAAGGACGGGCTACGTCAGTTTACGCAGCCAGTGCCAAGTTGTCGTTGGCAGGTACTGTTTACTCCCGGTGTTTTACGAGGTATCCGAGAAACCTCGGCACGCTCCCTGGACTTCCGTCACACACGTCGAAGCCAGATCGCCCCCGTCTTTTCAAGCATCTCCCCGGCGCCTCCCGCAGGAGCCGCCGGGACGGATCCCCGGTCCTCACCCGGGCCGGGTCCCCGTCGCACTGTACTCGCTACCCCCGGCCCCGTCAATTGTTCG
>CAYZLN010000021.1:0-5274 GCA_964479295.1 uncultured Gemmatimonadota bacterium | reverse complement strand
TCAGAGCGCGTCCGCCTCGTGGAGGGCCGCCAGGTGCTCCGCCGCCGCCTCCACCCCCTTCCGGGCCCCCGTGGGCGGCGAGCCGCCGAAGCAGACCACCAGGGCCCGGTCCGCGGGGGGCACGGCCCCGGCGAGCGCCCATCCGCCCGACCGCCCGCCCAGCAGCTCGGCGGCCTCCGACTGGATGGACAGCTCCTCGCGGAGGCACCAGGTCAGAGGGTGGCCCGCGGCGGCGAGCTCGTCGGACGACCCGGTCGGCGGCTCGCCCACCCGCCGCTCCACGACCCAGGAGGAGCGCTCGCGGTCGAGGCGGTAGACCGAGGCGCCCTCGGCCCCGAAGGCCGCCGTCACCGCCCGGAGGAACGAGTCGACCGGCCGGCCGTCGCCGTCCTCCCGGCCGCGGGGGCGCTCGGGGAGCCCTCCGGGGGGCTCGGGCCGGTCATCGCCGGGCCACAGCGCGCGGGGCCACCACCCGGGCCGGCGGGGGGTCACGCTCCTCCCTCCCCGGGCGGTCGTCGCCCGGCTGCCGGGGCCGGCAGGGGGCGAGAGACGCCGGCCGGTCCCCGGGGACGCCGGCGCCGGTCGACTGCGCGCGGGAGGCGGTGCAGTTCCTGCATGGATCCTTAAGCTGGCGCTTTTGTCGTCGCAGCGCCAGCCCGGCCGGTCCGGGCGCGAGGGACGGAGGGCCGCGGCGACGTCGACCGACGCGAGACATGCTCCCCGCGCCGGGAGAGGAGACATACATGGAACTTCACGACTTCTTCACCGCCGACTCGATCGCGCTCGACCTCGAGGCCGAGAGCAAGGACGGCGTCCTCAAGGAGATGGTGGCCCAGCTCGGGCTGGACGAGAAGTCCGAGGGCATCCTCTTCAAGATGCTCAAGCGCCGCGAGAACCTGGGCTCCACGGGCATCGGGCGCGGCATCGCCATCCCCCACTGCCGCTCGCTCGTGGTCAACCGCCTGCGGGTGGCGTTCGGGCGCCAGCCCCAGGGCGTCGACTTCAAGGCCATCGACGAGGAGCCGGTTCACTTCGTCTTCCTCATCGTGGCCCCTCCCCTCGAAGTCTCCAACCAGTACCTCCCCGTCCTCGGCAAGATCGCCCAGTTCAGCAAGGAGCCGGACGTCCCCGAGCGGCTGGCCGATCTCGACGAGGCGCAGGACTTCTTGGACCTCCTGGAAGAGAAGGGAGTCTAGGGCGATGCATTCACAGCTCGAGATCCTGCTGGAGATCCAGGACCTCCGCTCCCAGAAGCTCGCCCTCGAGAAGGAGGACGAGGAAGGGATGCGGGAGATGGAGTCGGACCTCTTCGAGGTCGAGCTGGACGAGGCCGTCGAGAAGATCGAGGAGAAGGTCGAGGAGCTGGAGGGCCGGCTGGAGAAGCCCGCCGCCTCCCGCTACCGGCGGATCGGGGGCCCGCAGGGGAAGAGGGTGGTCGTCCCCGTCGTCGACGGCGTCTGCTACGGATGCTTCATGCGGGTGCCGACCGCCTGGGCCTCCGACGCCGGCCGGAACGAGGAGCTGGAGACCTGCGACAACTGCGGGCGGTTCCTCTACCACGTCGACTGACGCCGCCGGCCCCGGCCTCTCCGGGCGCCGCGGCGGCCCCACCCGCCGACACGGCACGGGACGCGCCCCCGGGCCCGGGGAAAGTCCCCGTCAGGCCTCCCGGCCGTGGACGCGGCCGTCCCCGGTGCGCCGCGTGATCCCCAGGTCGTCCAGGTACTCCAGGTAGGGGATCAGGTACTTCCGGCTCACGTCGAACTCCTCCTTGAAGGCGGAGACGCCGGCCGGGGTGCCCCGCTCCAGGACGCGTCGGGCCCCCGCCCGGAGCCGCTCCTCGGCCTCGGGGGCCAGATGGATCTCCGGGGTCACCGCCACCACCTCGCCCTCCCGCACCAGCAGGTCGAGCAGGTCGTGCAGCAGCTTCTCGTCCACCCCGAGGGTGCGCCCCAGGCGCTGGACGGTCTCCGGCTCGAGCCCCCCGGCCTCGATCTCCGCGCGGAGCTCGTCCCTGAGCTCCTCCTCCTCCCCGGTGAGCCGGGGGCGGTGGCCGGGCAGCCGGACGCGGGGGCCGTCCACCTCGACCTCGCCCTCCTCCACCATGGCCTCCACGTTCCGCTCCACCAGGGGCCCGGCGTAGCCCTGCTCCGTCACCGCGCTCCGCAGCGCCTCGAGGGAGGCGCCCGGCGACCGGCGGTCCTCCCGGTGGAGGCGGGCCAGCTCCTCGGCGAGCCGCTCGCGGACCTCCTCGACCAGGCCCGAGGCGAACCACCGGCCCTGGACGCGCAGAAGCCCCTCCAGCGGCCGCTCCTCCAGCTCCTCCACCCTCCCCACCGGGAGCCCCGTGACCAGGTGGACCTCCTCCCGGGGCAGCCCCGCCCCGCCGGCGAGGCGGGCGGCGGCCGTCAGCGCCGCCGCGGGCTCGCCCTCCAGGACCCGCCGCCAGAGGTCGGCGTGCCCCTTCCAGCCGGGCCCCGGCTCGAGGGCGGCCACCCGCCCGCCGCCGATCGTCACGACGGGCGAGTAGAAGCGGAGGACGTAGCGGTCGCCGGCGCGGGCCACGAGGGGGGACTCGAGGAAGAGCCGCGCCCACACCTCCTCGCCCGGCACGGCGACCTCGCCGGGCACCTCCGCCCGGGCCATCACCTCCCGGGTGCCCAGGTAGACGCGGACCCGCTGCCCGTCCTCCACGGTGCGGTCGACCCACCCCGGCAGCCGCAGCCGGACGCCCAGGCTCTCCACCGCCCGCCATCCCTCGCCCGTGACCAGGGCCGACCCCCGGGGGACCTCCTCCGGGTCGACCCCCACCAGCGCCGCCGCGCACCGCCGGCCGGCGGGCACCCGGTCGCGGTCCTCGCCGTGGACCTGGAGGGACCGGACCCGGGAGGTCCGCCCGCCGGGCAGGACCCGGACCCGGTCGTCGGAGCGGAGGGTCCCGCTCCAGGAGGTGCCGGTCACGACCGTCCCGGCGCCCTTCACCGTGAACGACCGGTCCACGGGCATGCGGAAGTGGTCGCGCGCCGGCCGCCCCTCGATCCGGTCGGCCCGCTCCTCGATCTCGCTCCGCAGCTCGTCGACGCCCGTGCCCTCGGTGGAGGAGACCCGCAGGAGGGGCCATCGCGCGTGGCCGAGCACGGTGCGCAGCTCCTCGCGCACGGCCTCCTCGACCAGCCCGAGCCACTCCCCGTCGACCCGGTCGACCTTGGTGACCGCCACGACGCCCTCCTCCACGCCCAGCAGGTCGGCGATGGCCAGGTGCTCGCGGGTCTGGGGCATCGGGCCCTCGTCGGCGGCCACCACCAGGAGGAGCAGGTCGAGGCCGGTGGCGCCGGCGAGCATGTTCGTGACGAAGTCCTCGTGGCCCGGGACGTCGACGACGCCGACCTCCATCTCCTCGTCCACCCGGAGCGGGGCGAAGCCGAGGTCGATCGTGAGCCCCCGCTCCTTCTCCTCGTCCCACCGGTCGGTGTCCACGCCGGTGAGGGCCCGGACCAGGGCCGTCTTCCCGTGGTCCACGTGGCCCGCGGTCCCCACCACGAAGGCCTTCACGGGGCCCCCGGCCCGGCCAGGTACTGCAGCGACCGCAGGCGCTGGCCCTCGGCGAGGTGGAAGTGGACGAAGTCGACGACGAGGCGCCGCTGGCGGCCGCCGACCTCCCCCGGCTCGCCCTCGCCGTACGCGAGCGCCCGGAGCGTCTCCAGCTCCTCGGGCGACAGCACCGTCCCCTCCGTCCCGCACGCGCCGCACCGGAGCCCCCCCTCGCCGTGGTCGAAGCGGACCTCGCCCCCGCCCCCGACCTCGGCGCCGCAGCCGACGCACCGCCTCAGGTCGGGGGCGAAGCCCAGCGCGGCGACGACGCGCCAGATCTGGCGCAGCGCGACGGCCTCCGCGTCCGCCGCCCCGGCGTCCACCAGGGCGTCCAGCCCCGAGACCAGCACCTTGAAGAGCCGGTCGTCCCGGCGCTCCGGCGCCAGCCGCATCACCAGCTCGCACAGCACCGCCGCCCCGGCGTAGCGGGGGAGGTCCACCCCGAGCCCCTGCCGCTCCCGGATCAGGTCGAAGTCGGAGAGGGTGTGCAGGTCGCGGTTCTCCCTGAGGTAGAGGGTCGCGTAGCCCTCGGCGAAGGGCTCGATGAGCCCGCCGAACTTGCTGCCCGGCCGGCGCGCACCCTTGGCGATGGCCGAGCGGGGCCCGTGGTCCCGGGTCATGAGGCGGAGGATCTTGCTCGTGTCGCTGTACGGGTACGTCTTCAGGACGACCGTCCGGGTGGTGACGATGGGCACGGGCCGCTCCTACCGGCGCCCGGCGGGACCGCCCGCCGGGGGGGCGGCGCCCGGAGCGCCCTCGCCGGCGCCGGCCGGCTCCTCCGGGCCGCCGGAGGAGCCCGTCCCCGACGACGGGCCGCCGCACGCGTCCTCGAGGGCCGCCCGGAGGCGCGCCCCGACGCCCGGATGGAGCCGGGACGCCAGCTCCGCCGCCGCCTCTCCCAGGCGCGGCCCCAGCCGGTGGACCAGATCGCCGTCCACCCGGTGGACCCGGCCCTCGGCCACCGGCTCCAGATCGCCCCAGCCCGGCCGCTCGGACGGCGGCGTCCGTCCGTCCTCCCCCGCCAGCTCGGACATCACCACGGCCTCGGGCCGCCGCTCGGCCACGGCCTCGAGGCTCACCCGGGGCGAGGGGGCCTCGAGGTCGCCGAAGACGTTGCGGCCGCCCGCCACGGTCAGGAGGCTGTCCAGGTAGCTGCCGCTGCCCACGGTGACCGGCGGGTCGGACCAGACCTCGTAGTAGACGCGGACGCGCTCGAGGTCGGAGGTCCCCCGCGCCACGGCCTCGAGGCCGCACCGGATGCGCTCGACCATCGCCCCGGCCTCGGCCTCCCGGCCCGTCACCCGGCCCAGGCGCCGGACGTTCCGGACGAGGTCGTCGATCCCGTCGTGGCGGAACGCCAGCGCCGGCGTGCCGAGCTCGTCGAGGCGGTCGACGGTCGACCGGTTCGCCGACCCGGCGAAGAGCAGCACGAGGTCGGGGTCGCGGGCGCGGACGAGCTCGAGCGACGGGCGCATGCCCTCGCCGACGCTGGGGACCTCCCGGGCCTCCGGGGGATGGTCCCCGTATCGGGTCCGGCCGACGACCCGCCCGCCGGCGCCCAGGCCGAAGAGGATCTCGGTGAAGGCCGGCACGAGCGACACGATGCGCCGGGGCGGCCCGCCCAGGCGGACGGTCCGCCCCATGTCGTCGCGGACGACGAGGGTGTCGGCGGGCCGATCCGCG
>CAYZLN010000020.1:14189-16373 GCA_964479295.1 uncultured Gemmatimonadota bacterium | reverse complement strand
GCCCCGGCGAGCCGCGGGAGCCGCCCGCCCCGGTCGCCCGCCCGCGCCGACGCGACGGTGTCGTCGTCGCCGTCGTCGTACGCCCGGCCTCCGGGGCCCGGGTTCCCGCGTCCGGTCGTCACGGCCCCTCCTCCACGGGAGGCAGCTCCTCCTCCAGCCCCGCCAGCACGCGGTCGCGGACCTCCGCCGCCGGCTCGCGGGGCCGCACGGCCTCGCCGGCGTCCACCACCGTCTCGAGCAGGGGGGTCGTCTCGCCTCCGCACGCCCGGCAGGCCTGCGCCCCGGCCTCCCGGGTGTCGATGTGCCGCGTGCCGCAGCCCCCGCAGCGGAAGACCTGCTTCGAGCCGGACCACTTCCCGCGCTTCGCCAGCCCCTCGCCCTCGATCTCGACGATGTCCATGGAGAAGTCGACGATGGGCGCGGCGCTGATGGCGCCCCCGACGCCGTACCCGTCCGCCAGCCCGCCCAGCTGCAGGATCTCGTCCTCGTCGATCCCGCCGCTGACGAAGAGCTCCACGTCGTCGAAGCCGCGGACGTCCAGCTCCCAGCGGACCTCCTCGAGGAGGGCGAAGAAGTCGCCCCTCCGGGTGGACGGGGTGTCGAGGCGCACCGAATCCAGGTCGTCGCCCATGGCGTCGGCCACGCGGACCGCCTCGAACTTCTCGTCCTGGAACGTGTCGATCAGGGAGACGCGGGGGACCGCCTCGTCGATCACCTCGTGGAAGGCCCGCGTCGCCTCGACGGTGTCGCCCATCACCAGGATCAGCGCGTGGGGGATCGTCCCCACCGCCTCCCGGTCGATCAGGTCGGCGCCGGCCACCGTGGCGACCCCGTCGCAGCCGCCCACGAAGGCGGCCCGCTCCACCACCGGCGCCACCGAGGGGTGCAGCCGGCGGGCGCCGAAGCTGACCACCGGCGACTCGCCCGCCGCCCGCCGGCACCGGGCCGCCCGGGTCGCCACGCCGCTCGCCTGGCAGATGCACCCCAGCAGCGCCGTCTCGAACTCGCAGAAGTCGAGGTACGGCGCCTCGACCTCCAGCACCGGCTCGAGGGGGCCGAAGAGGGCGCCCTCCGGCATCGCCCGGGCCGTCACCCCGAGCTCGGCGGCCAGCTCCAGCGCCTCGCCGAGGCCGGCCAGCACCGCCCACTCCCAGTCCTCGGGCAGGGACTTGGCCACGAACTCCGC
Source organism: uncultured Gemmatimonadota bacterium (assembly GCA_964479295.1). Classification (GTDB taxonomy): domain Bacteria; phylum Gemmatimonadota; class Gemmatimonadetes; order Palauibacterales; family Palauibacteraceae; genus CAYVFM01. Next base: position 15,187 of record CAYZLN010000020.1, on the reverse strand, counting down.
ACGCACGCGCGGGTTCCGTCCCCGGGCCTCCAGGATCTCCCGGGTCCGGCGGAAGTAGATGTCGGTGACCCGTCCCTCGAGCACGTCCTCGGTGGTGGCGCTGTCGAGCTTCACCGGTGCGGCTCCTTCCCGCGAGGGTGCGAAGGCAGAGCGGCCGCCAGCGGTCGGCCGATATCGGCATGCAAGGGTGACGCCGGCGAGGGCGACGCGCTGGCAGAGGGCTTGCCCGGCTCTTCCCCGGGGAACCGCCCCCGCCGCGGGCGGTCCGGAGCCGGCCTCCGACCGGGCCGCGACGGCGCGACGGGCCGGGGAGGCCACCGTCACGAAGAGGAGCCAGCCCTGGGAACGGTCACCGAGCTGTCGCACACGGCCGACGTCGGCTTCGAGCTCCGGGCCGCCCGCCTCGAGGGGCTCTTCGAGGCGGCGGCCGACGGGCTCGCCCGGGCCCGGGGCGCGTCCGCCGACCCCGACGGGCGGGCGGGGGCCGAGGACGTGACGCTCTCGCGCCCCGACCTCGACCGGCTGCTCGTCGCCTGGCTGCGGGAGCTGCTGTACCGGGCGATGCGGGACGACGTCGTGCCGGAGGCCGTGGTGGAGGAGGTGTCCGGGCCCGGAGACTCCGCCGGCGCCGACGGCCAGCCCGCGTCGCCGGCCGACAGGGGCGCCCGGCTGCGGGCCCGGGTCGTCTGGCGGCCGGCGGCCGACGAGCCGGTGCGGGAGATCAAGGGGGTCACCTACCACGGCCTCGAGGTCCGTCGCGAGGAGGACGGGGACTGGCACGCCCGGGTGGTTCTGGATGTATGACAGGGCCCCGGGGACCGGCTGACGCCCCGGGGGCGGGCCCGTCCGGACACGCCGGGTTCCGTCGAGGGCACCGAGGCTGACGCCCCCCCGGGCGCCGGGCCCGCGGAGGCCGGGTCGCCGGAGTCGAGCCGACGGGCCTCGACATCATCCCCGAGCGAGGTGACGATGGACATCGAGCTCCGCCGCGTCGACGA
>CAYZLN010000020.1:11438-14089 GCA_964479295.1 uncultured Gemmatimonadota bacterium | reverse complement strand
CGACATCATCCCCGAGCGAGGTGACGATGGACATCGAGCTCCGCCGCGTCGACGAGGTCCGATGGCGCATCCCGCGCACCGGAGACATGCGGGTGGACGGACTCGTCTTCGCCGACGACGAGATCATGCGCGACCTGCAGGAGGACCAGTCCCTCCAGCAGGTGGCGAACGTCGCCACGCTGCCCGGCATCGTGAAGCACTCCCTGGCCATGCCGGACATCCACTGGGGGTACGGCTTCCCCATCGGCGGGGTGGCGGCCTTCGACGCCGAGGACGGGGTGATCTCCCCCGGCGGCGTCGGCTACGACATCAACTGCGGGGTCCGGCTGCTCCGATCCGACCTGCCGGCCGAGGAGGCGCAGGGCCGGATCGAGCCGCTGGTGGAGGGCCTCTTCCACGCCCTGCCCAGCGGGGTGGGGTCGCGGCGGTCGGACTTCACCCTCGACCGGCCGCGCCTGGTCGAGCTCCTGCGCCGTGGCGCCGAATGGCTCGTGGAGGAGGGCTACGGCCGCGACGACGACCTGGCGGCCATCGAGAACGGGGGGCGGCTGCCCGACGCCGACCCCGGCGTGCTGACCGAGCGCGCCCTCGACCGCGGCACCGACCAGGTGGGCACCCTGGGCTCGGGCAACCACTTCGCCGAGGTCCAGCGGGTGGAGGAGGTCTACGACGCCGAGGCGGCCGAGGCCTTCGGGCTCGAGCCCGGGACCACGGCCTTCATGATCCACTCGGGGTCGCGGGGGCTGGGCTACCAGATCTGCGACGACTACCTGGAGCAGATGATCGACGCCGCCGACCGCTACGGCATCGACCTGCCCGACAAGCAGCTCTGCTGCGCGCCGATCCAGTCGGAGGAGGGCCAGCGCTACCTTCGGGCGATGGCGGCCGGGGCGAACTACGCCTTCGCCAACCGTCAGATGATGGCGCACCGGGCCCGGGGCGTCTTCGGCGACCTCTTCGGCGACGACACGGCCGACTCCATGGACACCGTCTACGACGTGTGCCACAACATCGCCAAGTTCGAGGAGCACCGCGCCGACGACGGCTCCACCCGCCGGCTGTGCGTCCACCGGAAGGGCGCGACCCGGGCGTTCCCTCCGGGGCACGACGAGCTGCCCGAGCGCTACCGGGGCATCGGCCAGCCCGTGCTCGTCCCCGGCGACATGGGCCGCTACTCCTACGTGGCGGTGGGGACGCCCGGCGGGTACGACGAGACCTTCGGGTCGAGCTGCCACGGGGCGGGCCGGACGATGAGCCGCACCCAGTCGCGGAAACAGCAGAAGGGGCGCGACCTCTACCGCGAGTATCGCGAGAAGGGCGTGGTGGTCCGGTCCGACCAGCGCAGCACGGTGGCGGAGGAGGTCTCGGAGGCCTATAAAGATGTGAAGAACGTGATCGACGTGGTGGCCGCGGCCGGCATCGGGCGACCCGTCGCCCGTCTCCGGCCGCTCGGCGTGGTGAAAGGATGAAGGCGAGACGATGACGACCGGCGCGCCCGACCGTCCCGACCCCGCCCACCCGCGGCCTCGACGGCTCGCCCCGGCCGTCCTCGCCGCGGCCCTGCCGATCCTGCTGTCGGGATGCCTCCTGGCGGCCGGGGGCGCGGCGGCCGGGACGGGCATCTACCTCACCAGCCGCGGCGCCGAGGGGGTGGTCCACGGCGACGTGGACGAGCTGACGGAGGCGACCCGCGAGGCCTTCGACCGGCTCGGCGTGACGCACGAGGGACAGAAGGACCAGGACGAGGGCGGCCGCGAGGTGTACGGCACGACCGACGACGGCGACGTCACCGTCGAGCTGGAGCGGCGGACGGACAACGCCACCATGGCCAGCGTCCGTGTGAAGAAGAGCGCCGTCACGTGGGACAAGGACATGGCGAAGCGGATCCTCGAGGAGATCCAGGCCATCCGGGAGGGGTGAGGCGATGATCCTCCCGAACGTCCGTGCCTCGATCGGCGAGAGAGAGGTCGAGTGGCTCCTCGACCTCCTGGGCGAGGGCGACCCCGACCGCCGGCAGGAGTGGGAGTCGCTGCTGGAGAGCGAGGGCGTGGACCACCTCCTCGACCACCCCCGCACCCTGGAGAGGATCCTCGAGCGGGACCGCGTCGAGATCATGCCGTCCCGGCTCGTGGTGTACGTCCTGCTGCGGCGCTCGCTGCTGGAGACGGGCGTCGAGCGGAGCGACATCGCCGACTACCTGACGGCCCTCGTCTTCGAGTTCGGCCTCGGCGACCGCTCCCGCCGGATCGCCGACTTCGACGACGCCACCTACGACTACCTGGTGGACATCCTCGAGGACCTGACCGGGGCCGAAGGCCGCCGGGCCTTCCTCCTGAAGGCCCATCTCGGCAACTTCGCCCTCTGGCTCTCCGGGCTCTTCCCCGACTACATCGCCCGACGCGTGCAGCGGAAGGGCGGGCCGGGGCTCGACTACTACGAGGAGATGGGTCAGGCCGGCTACCTCATGGCCGCCGACGCCCCGCAGGCGGAGCGCCAGTCGCTCGACGCCCTCTTCCGGGACGCCGCGGAGGCCTTCGGCCCCCTCCGCAAGTCGCTGAACCGGGTCTCCGACCGGTTCCTCTTCCCCTCGCCCGGGGCGCCGGTGGAGCGGCTGCTGCGGCAGGCCCGCGACGGGTTCGCGGACGGCGGGC
>CAYZLN010000020.1:9253-11338 GCA_964479295.1 uncultured Gemmatimonadota bacterium | reverse complement strand
GCCGGCCTGCCCGTCCGCGGCGGGCGCGCCGGCCTCCGTCCGAGCCCGCAGCCGCCGGCCGAACGATCGGGAGCCCATGTCCGAGGAGCTCGAGACCCGACCCCCCCTGGGGTGCGCCGCCGTGATGATGGGGATCTTCCGCGACTCCCTCCGGGAGCACCAGCTCCCGGTGACCCAGCAGCGGGAGGCCATCGCACGGGTCCTCTTCGAGTCCACGCGCCACCTCTCGGCCGAGGACATCGAGCGGGAGCTCCGGGAGCGGGGCGAGCACGTCGGCAAGGCCACCATCTACCGGACCCTGAACCTCCTGGTCGAGGTCGGGCTGGCCACCGAGCACGACTTCGACGAGGGCTTCAAGCGGTACGAGGCCAAGGTCGGCCCCGAGCGCCACGACCACCTCATCTGCACCTCCTGCGGGGACGTGGAGGAGTTCCACGAGCCGGAGCTGGACGAGCTCCAGACCCGGATCTCCGACGACGCCGGGTTCCGGGCCATGAGCCGCCGGCTCAAGATCTACGGCCTCTGCTCCGACTGCCGGGACGCCGCCACGGACGACGACTACCGCCGCGCGGGGTGAGCGGCCGGCGCCTCCCCGGCCCGCCCCCGCGGACGCCCCGGGGGGCGCCGCGACCGCGGCGAAGGACCGCCGTGCCGGAGGGGCGGCCGGGGGAGGCCCCCCCGTCCCGACGATCCCCCGGAACCCCGGGGAACCGGCCGTGAGCTCCGACCGCGAGCGCCTCCTGCGGCTGCTGGCCGACCGGTCCTTCCGGACGGGCACCTTCGAGCTCTCCTCGGGCGGCACCAGCGACTACTACGTCGACTGCCGCACGACCACCATGCACGCCGAGGGGCTGGTCCGCGTCGGCCGGGTGGGCTGCGACGCCCTCGACGAGGCCGGCCTCTCGCCGGACGTGGTCGGGGGGCTCACCATGGGCGCCGACCCGGTCTCCTACGCCCTGGCGGCGGAGAGCTGGCGCCGGGGCGAGCCGGTCGACGCCTTCTCGGTCCGCAAGCGGGCCAAGGACCACGGCCGCGGCCGCCGCATCGAGGGCTGCTTCGACGCCGGCGACCGGGCGGTCGTCACCGAAGACGTCATCACCACGGGCGGCTCCGCCCGGGACGCCGCCCGGGCCGTGGAGGAGGCCGGGGGCGAGGTCCTCGCCGTGCTGACCCTCGTGGACCGGGAGGAGGGGGGACGGCGGACCCTGGAGGAGGCGGGCTACCCGGTCGTCGCCCTCTACACCGCCGGCGAGCTCCGGGAGGCGCGGGAGTCGGCCTCGCCGTAGCCCGGCCCGGGGCGCGGGGGGCGTCCCCCCTCCCGCGGCGGGCCGCCACGCCGGGCCGGGCCGGGCCGTCGGCGGGGGACGCCCCGTGAAACAAGCACGGCCGAGCGGGGTGTGAACCCGTCCCGTCGAGGCCGGGCCGGGAGCCCGGGCGGCCCCGCCGCCCGCTGTCGACGCGGGGCCGCCGGAGCCCGCGGCGGCCGGCCTGCCGGATCACCAACCCGAGGAGAGATGACCCCGTGATCGAGTTCACCGAGGAGGCGAAGGACCGGGTCCTGGCCTTCATCGACCAGGAGGACGAGCCCGAGCTCGCCGTGCGGGTGGCCGTCAAGAACTCCAGCCCGTTCGCGCCGGAGTACGACCTCCTCCTCATCGAGCCCGACGAGGTCCGGGACGAGGACGAGGTCTTCGACCAGGGCGGGTTCCACCTCTACGCCGACCCGCACAGCGCCGACTTCCTGGACGGGGCGACCATCGACTGGGTGTCCCAGCTCCAGCAGAGCGGGTTCAGGATCGAGAACCCCAACGTGAGCGACCCGTCCTCCGGGGCGCCGGAGGGCGAGCTGGCCGAGCGGGTCCAGCAGGTGCTGGACGAGGAGATCAACCCGAGCGTGGCCCGCCACGGCGGCCAGGTGAGCCTGGTCGACATCCGCGACCAGGTCGTCTACCTCCGGATGGGCGGAGGCTGCCAGGGCTGCGGCCTCGCCGGGGTGACCCTCACACAGGGGATCCGCCGCGCCCTGCGGGACGCCGTCCCCGAGATCGAGGGCGTGGAGGACGTCACGGACCACTCCGCCGGGGA
>CAYZLN010000020.1:0-9153 GCA_964479295.1 uncultured Gemmatimonadota bacterium | reverse complement strand
CGTCAGCGAAGCACCCCGGCCGCGCCGGTGTCGGTGGGCATCCGCTCGCCCGGCAGGACCAGCGCCCGCCCGCCCCGAAGGATCGTGAGCTCGGCGAGCTCGTCGAGAAGGTCGACGGCCTCCTCGCCCGGGTCGTCGCCGCCCTCGTGGAGGATCTCCAGGGCCCCGGTGTCCCGGTCGAGGGTGCCCCAGACGCGGCGGTCCCGGTCGGTGAGCAGCAGACGCATCCGTCCCGCCACCGAGAGCTTGCCCAGGTTGGCCAGGTCCATCTCGCCCTTCCCGCGGCCGTAGGCGTTCTCCCACAGCTCGAGCGCCTCGTCGATCTTCTCCAGCGCCGCGTCCTCCGCGATGGGCCACGCGGCCTCGTGGATCCGCTCGGGCGACCACCGGGTCACCGAGGCCTCGACGCCCTCCGGCGCCAGGTTGTCGAGCGAGGAGACCTCGCGGTACAGGGGATGGTACTCCTGGACGGCCGCCAGGACGACGGGCCCGATCTCGCCCTCCAGCAGCTCCGCGACGCCCCGGTCGACCTTCTTGAAGAACATCTTGAGCTCGGGCTCGGCGTCGTCGTGGCCCACCCCGTGACCGTGGAAGGTCGGCTGGTGCCCGCCCCGTCCCCGCTCGCCCCGGCTGGGGCCGGCCTTGCGGCGGTGGACGATCTCGGAGTCCCGCTCGAACTCGAAGCCCAGGGCGTCGAGGAGGTTGCGGGGGAGCCCGCTCAGGTCCATCGGGGTCAGGCCCTCGGCCGTCCCTTCCCAGAGCCGCACCTCCTTGCGGCCGAGGCCCAGCACCCAGTAGCGGTCGGGCGACTGCAGGTGCTCGACCAGCGGCCGGGTGTGGAACGTCGGGCCGACGACCACGAGCTCGGGGAAGGACGCGGGCAGCCGATACAGGCGCCGGAAGTCCGGCGCCGCGAAGACCGCGATCCCGCCGGCCTGGTGGCGCCAGAACTCCTGCTCGCGGGTCAGGGGATCGAGCTCCTCGAGCTGCTGGCGGAGCGCCTCCGGCGACCCGTCTCCCCCCCCGTCCGCCGTCTCCGAGAGCGTCGTACGCGCCTTGTCCAGGGCCGCCCGGAAGCGGAGACGGTCGGCGTCGGCCTCGCTGCCCGACCGGGCGGTGGGCAGGTAGATCGAGACAGCGGTCCCGTCGGGGGCGTCCAGCAGCTCGAGCAGCCGGTCGCGTCCGAAGTAGTCCATGTGGGCTCCCGTGGGTTCGGCAGGTGTGGCCGGCCCCGTCGGCCGTGGCGCCGGCAGGGTGTGGGCCGGCCATCGGCTTCAACGAACGTACCAGCGCGGCCCGCCCCCGACGCGCTCCGGTCCCCCGGCGACCTCCGGGCCCGGCGATCGGCGCGGTCGGCCTCTCCTCTCGGGACGCCCCCGGGGGCGTCCGCGGGCGGAAGCCCGTCAGTCCCCCGGCACCAGCGCGTGGAGCACCATCGCCACCAGCGACATGACCACGGCGCCCAGAAGCGCCGGCCAGAAGCCCTCCAGCCGGAACCACGCTTCCGGCGTGAGCGCGGCGGCCAGCCAGAAGAGGAAGGCGTTCAGGACCAGGTGGAAGAGGCCCAGGGTGAGGATCGTGACGGGGAGGGTGAGCACCACCAGCACGGGCTTCAGGGCCGCGTTCAGCAGCCCGATCACCGCCGCCGTCATGAAGACCGGCACAAGCTCCCGGGAGAGCAGGATCCCGGGCACGAGCCGGGCCGTGACGTACAGCGCGCCCGCGTTGACCATCCAGTCGACCAGGATCCTCATGTCGCCTCCCGTTGTCGTCCGTCTCGCACGCCCGTGCCGACGGCCCGCGGCACGCCCGGCCGCACCCCTTTGCGCGTCGCGGCGGTCGGCCGGCGGGAACACCGCTTGCACCCCGTGAAGGTACCGCGAGCGCGCCACGCCCGCACCGGGACCTCGAGGAACCAGGGAGGTCTGCGATGGAGGCCACGCGAGCCGGCGTCACGATCGAGTGCGTCGGCGGCGACATCACCGGGCAGCCCGACCTCGACGCGGTGGTGAACGCCGCCAACGCCGAGCTCCGCATCGGCGGCGGAGTCGCCGGCGCCATCCACCGGGCCGCCGGCCCGGGCCTCTCGGAGGAGTGCCGGCCGCTCGCCCCCATCGAGCCCGGCGAGGCGGTGATCACCGGGGGCCACGACCTGCCCAACGACCACGTCGTCCACGCGCTGGGCCCCGTCTACGGCCGCGACGAGCCCGCCGACGAGCTGCTCGCGAGCTGCTACCGGGAGTCGCTGCGTCGGGCCGAGGAGGAGGGGCTCCGCTCGGTGGGGTTCCCGGCCATCTCCACCGGGGCGTTCGGCTACCCGATGGAGGAGGCGGCCCGTGTCGCCCTCGGCACCGTGTGGGAGACGGCGCCGGAGCTCGAGAGCGTGGAGCGGATCCGGTTCGTGCTCTTCGGCGACCGGGCCCTCGACGTCCACCGCGGGGTGCTGGAGGAGCTGGCCGCCTCCTAGAACCCCGGCGTGACGTTGAGCTCCCAGACCCAGTCGCCGTCCTCGCCCGTGTCCGGGTTCACGCGGTCGAAGGCGTAGGCGTAGTCCACCTCGAAGATCGCCAGGCCGAAGAGGTTGATCCGCGCGCCGACGCCCGTGCTCCTGAACACGTGATCGAACGCCTGCACGTCGGGGTCCTGCTCGGCCTCGAACGGGCCGACGGGCTCGCCCGAGAGGTCGCCGTTCCAGGCCGATCCCGCGTCGAAGAAGGCCAGCAGGTCGATGGGCGGGAACCCGGCGGCGGGGACGATCCCGATGCCGCCCAGGAAGGGGAGCCGGGCCTCGGCGTTGAAGACGGCGATCCGGCTGCCCGTGAGCAGATCGGTGTCCTGGCAGTCGAACTCGCCGCCGGCCCCGACGTTGCCGCACTGGGAGAAGTCCCCGAAGCCGAACCGGTAGCCGCGGATGATGCCCTGCGAGCCCAGGAAGAAGTCGCCGAGCCTGAAGTCCTCGGAGTCGCTCCCGTACCGGCCGATGTGCATCCCCCGGAAGGCCAGGGTGAAGGGCTGGAAGGGCATGAAGTACTTCCGGTAGTCCGCCAGCGCCCGGGCGTAGGAGATGCTGCCGACCCGGGGGGAGACCTCGAGGCGGTAGCGCTGGCCCACCATGGGGGCGGTGGCCCCGAAGATCGCGTTGTCGTAGACGAGCGCCGCGCTGGCGGTGGCCGTGGTCAGGGACGAGATCGTGTCCAGGGGCGTGAAGTCCCGGTCCCGGGTCTCGGCGATCTGGCCGAGCTGGTTCGGGAAGAGCAGGCGCTCCTTCGCCTCGAAGTCGGTGTTCCGGACGCCGCCGGCGAACTCCGCCCGCAGGGACCGGTGGAAGGGGTACTGCAGCACCCCGGTGATCTGCCGGTCGATCTGCCAGAACCGGATGTCGCTGAACGCGGTGAACTCCTGGTCCTGGCCCTCCTCCACCGGGGCCTGGGTCCGGATGCAGCAGAACCGGTCGATGACGGGCACCTGTCCGGCCTGGAGGCCCCAGTTCCACCGGCCGCCCTGGTCGAGGTAGGTGCCGAACGCCGCGGAGCTGTAGAGCGGCTCGCCCCCGGAGGAGCTGATCTGGGCCAGCGTCATCAGGTTCCGGTCGCCGAGCATGTCGCTGAAGAAGGCCGACCCGCCGCCGCCGGCGAAGAAGCCGAACTCGTTCGCGCCGACCTGCAGGTTCGGCCGGCCGATGAAGTCCAGCGACAGGCTCGGGCTGTACTCCCGCGTCTCGAAGGTGACCGGGTCGGCCAGGCCCAGGTCGGCGTCGGCCAGCAGCCGGTCCACCCTGTCGAGCGACCGGTCCTCGGGCGGCAGCAGCGCCGGGTCCAGGCCCGCCAGCCGTCCCTCGCCCTCCTCGGCCATCGGCTCCCCGGCCAGCGTCTCCTCCCCCTCGAGGGTGTAGATGTCGAAGGTGCGCCCCGCGTCCTCGCCGTGGCCGTGGACGGCGACGGCGGCCTTCTCGGCCCGCCGGGCCACCGACAGGGCCGGGCTGAGCGCGGAGATGCCCGAGATGCCCGTCTCCAGATGCGTCAGCCGGTGGATCTCGCCCGTGCGCCGATCGAGGCGGTAGAGGTCGCTGACGCCGTCCTGGTCGGAGACGAAGTAGATGCTCCGCCCGTCGGGCCCGAACTGCGGGTTGATGTGCTGGCCGGAGTCGAAGCCGGGAAGCTCCTCGCGCTCGCCCGTCTCCGGGTCCACCATCGCGAGCCGGTAGTCGTCGAACTGGAGCTCGTCGACCTGGTTGCCGAAGCGGTCGGTGACTTCGACGATCCCGCTCCCGTCCGGCGCCCACGCAGGGTGGATGTCGGAGAAGCGGTCGTCGGTGATCCGGCGCACCTCGCCGCTCTCGACGTCGAGCACGAAGAGGTCGGTGAAGCCGTTCACCTGGGCCGAGAAGGCGATCCGCGTCCCGTCGGGCGACCAGGTCGGGTTGAAGATCTCCCCGGCCTGCGGGATCCGGATCTCCCTGACCTTGTCGCCGCTCCGCGGGTCGAAGATCGCCACCACCGGCGTTCCCTTGGTCACGGCCCCCAGGGCGAAGCGGCTGCCGTCGGGGCTCCAGGCCCCGGTGGAGCTCAGCCACTGCAGGCTCTCGAAGTGGGGGTCCCGTGCGGTCTCGGTCAGCTTGCGGAGGACCTCGCCCGTCTCGGCGTCGGCCACGAAGAGCTCGATGGAGAACAGGTTCTTCTCCGAGGCGAAGACCACGAGGTCGCCGTCGGGGCTCAGGGACGGCCCCAGGTTCAGCTGGGTGCCGGACTTCTCCTCGCTGAGCAGCTCGCGGCCGAACTCGTCGGCCCCGCTGGTGGCCTCCAGCACGGGGCCCTGGGTGTCCTCGAGGGCGGCGTGCCAGTCGGCGACGAGGGTGTCGGGGTGCACGCCCAGCACCCGGCCGAACACCTGCTTCAGGTTACGGCCGCGCACGCCGGCCTTCAGGAGCTGGCCGACGGCGTCGTCCCCGAAGCGGCCCCCGACGTACGACCAGAAGGCGTGCCCGTACCGGTAGGGGAAGTACCGCCGCTGGTTGGAGAGGTCCCCCCAGTCGGGGAGGGCCGTGTCCTGGATCGCGCCCCGCATCCACATGCCCGTGAAGGGGTCGCGGGAGCCGACGGAGAGGTACTCGGCCATCCCCTCGATGAACCACAGGGGCGCCTGCATCGCGGCCGGGTTCGAGACCCCCTCGGACCGGACCCCGGCGACGTCGTACTGGAAGGCGTGCACCAGCTCGTGGCCCAGGACGTGGTCGGACTCCTTCAGCGTGGCCCCCAGGGGGAGGACGATGCGGCGCTTGAGCGGCTCGGTCAGCCCCCCGGTGCCCTCGTCGATCTGGCTGAAGGTGGTGTTCGTCTGCTCGAACGCCGGGTGGTCGCCGTAGAGGACGATGGGCTGGCGCCCCTCCAGCTCGTGGTCCAGGATCCGGGAGATCCGGGCGTACCACCGCTCGGCCATGCGGCCGGCCATCACCGCGGCGTCCCGCTCGGCGTCGTAGTGGTAGATGTCGAAGTGCTCGGTCTCGAGGACCTGCCAGTCGAAGTCCTCGTACTGGACCTTGTTCTCCCCGAAGTACTGGGCCGAGGCCCGGTCCGCGACGGGGGCGGCGCCCAGCCAGAGCGCCGCGAGGACGAACAGAGAGAAGAAGAGGGTGGGCTTTCGCATGGGCGCCTCCGTGTCGTCCCGTCGGGAGCCGGAACTCGCGTCCCGCCTGCGTCCTCCGGCGGGTCCGCCGCCCCGCCGGCCGCGCCGGGAGGGGACGGTGAAAGTTATGGGCCCCGCCCCTCCGGCGGCCACCTCGCCGGGGGCCGCCCGCCGCCGGGGCCGGGCCCGGCGGGCGTGCCGCCGCCTCCCGGCCCGATCCGGCTCCCGACGCCTCGGCGCGGACCCCGGCTCCGCACGTGAGGCCCGGGCGTCAGGGGCGCGGACATGATGTAAGCCCCTCGACGGCCCTGTTGTTCCTGCTTCACCCCGAGCCGTCGTCGCCGCACCCCCGGAGCACCCCGCCCCACTCGCCCCGGAGCCGGAGGGCGTCGCGGCGGCTGTCGTACGGCCCGGCCACCACCCGGGTGAAGCCCCGGGGCCCAGGCTCGAGGCGCGCCGGCTCGCCGGCCCGCTCGAGCTGCCGCCGCATGGACCGCGCGTTGTCCTCCTCCCGGTAGGACCCGACCTGCACCGCCCAGCAGTCCTCCGGCGGGGCCTCCACCACCTCGACCCGGACCCGGGCGGTTCCCGCCTCGAGGAACCCGAGGCGGCGGGCGGCCGCCCGGGAGACGTCCACGATGCGGTCGTCGACGAAGGGCCCCCGGTCGTTCACCCGGACCACGGTGTTCCGGCCGGTCTCCAGCACCGTCACCCGGACCCGTGTGCCCAGCGGGAGGGAGGGATGGGCGGCCGTCATCGCGTCCATGTCGAAGGTCTCCCCGGACGCGGTGGGCCGGCCGTGGAAGCCGGGCCCGTACCAGGACGCCGTCCCCTCCTCGCTCCACCCCGGCTCCACCGTCTCCACGTCGGGGGCGCGCCGGCCCGCGCAGGCGGCCGTCGCGGCCAGCAGCAGCGCCGCCAGGGCCGCCGATCGGGCGGGACGGGACGGGGACGGTCGGACGTCGCCCCCGCCGTCGGGCGACGGGGACGCGATCGCGGCGGGACGGGGGACGGCGTGGGATTCGGCGGTCACCGGGGCTACGAAAGGGCCCCGGGCCCGGCGCCGCAAGCGGCGGCGCTCCGCCGGCCGAGGAGACGAGCGGCGGCGGGCGGTTGCGGCCCATGCGCCCGGCCGGCACTGTCTCCCTGTGCCCGCGGGCGGCCGGCCCGGCCGCCGTCTCACGCCCCCACCCGACACCGGAGCACCGACGCCATGGCCATCGCCGCGAACCTCGGTTATCCCCGAATCGGCCCCGACCGCGAGCTGAAGCACGCCACCGAGGCCTACTGGGCCGGCGACGCGTCGCTGGAGGAGCTGCGCGCGACCGGCGCCGAGCTGCGCCGCCGCAACTGGCGCCAGCAGCAGGCCGCCGGCATCGACCACGTCCCCTCCAACGACTTCTCCTTCTACGACCACGTCCTCGACACGGCGGCCCTGCTCGGCGTCGTCCCCGACCGCTACCGGCGGGGGGAGGGCGACGTCGGCCTCGACACCCTCTTCGCCATGGCCCGGGGCGCCCAGACCGAGGAGATGGACGTGCAGGCCCTCGGGATGACGAAGTGGTTCGACACCAACTACCACTACATCGTCCCCGAGCTGGCGCCGGACCAGGCGTTCGAGATCTCCTCCTCGAAGCCCTTCGACGAGCTCCGCGAGGCGCGGGAGGCCGGGGTGGAGACCCGGCCGGTCCTGCTCGGGCCCGTGAGCTTCCTGGAGCTCGCCCGGTGCACCGACCCCGACGTCGACCCCGTCGCGAGGTTCCTCGACCCGCTGGCGGAGGTCTACGGCGAGGTGGTGCGGCGGCTGGGCGAGGCGGGCGCCGACTGGGTGCAGATCGACGAGCCCTGCCTGGTGGCCGACATGCTCCCCGACCCGACGCGGGAGGCCCTGGAGGGCGCCTACGGCCGGATCGCCGGGGACGCCGGGGACGTCCGCCTGCTGGTGCAGACCTACTTCGGCGACGTCGGCGACTTCTACCCGGCCCTGGCCGCCAGCGACGTCGACGGGCTGGGGCTCGACTTCGTCCGGGGGCCGCGGAACCTGGAGCTGCTGCGCGAACACGGCTTCCCCGACGACAAGCACCTGTCGGCGGGCGTGGTGAACGGGCGCAACGTCTGGACCGACGACCTCGACGCGTCCCTGCGCCTGCTGGAGGGGCTGGCCGACCGGGTGGGGCGCGACCGCCTCATGGTCTCGCCGTCCTGTTCCCTGCTGCACGTTCCGCTGGACGCCTCCCGGGAGACCGACCTGGACGCCGAGCTCCGCTCGTGGCTCTCCTTCGCGCGCCAGAAGCTGGCCGAGGTGAGCATCCTCGCCCGGGCCCTCGACGAGGGCCGCGACGCCGTGCGCCGGGAGCTGGAGTCGAACCGGGAGGCCCGGCGGTCGCGCGTCGGCTCGGCCCGGACCCGGAACCCCGACGTGCGACGGCGGCTGCAGGAGGCCGACCCCTCGGCGAGCCGGTCCACGCCCTTCCCCGAGCGTCGGGCCCGCCAGCAGGAGCGGCTCGGGCTGCCCCGGCTGCCCACGACCACCATCGGGTCCTTCCCCCAGCACGACCAGGTGCGCGCGAAGCGGAGGGACTTCCGGGAGGGGGAGATCGACCGGGAGGAGTACGAGGGCTTCCTGGAGGACGAGATCGAGCGCTGCGTCCGGGTCCAGGAGGAGGCCGGGATCGACGTGCTCGTGCACGGCGAGTTCGAGCGGAACGACATGGTGGAGTACTTCGCCGAGCGGATGGACGGCTTCGCCTTCACGCAGGACGGCTGGGTGCAGTCGTACGGCAGCCGCTACGTGAAGCCCCCGATCCTCTTCGGCGACGTCCGGCGGCCCGAGCCGATCTCGGTGCGCTGGTGGGAGCACGCCGACGGCTGCACCGACCGGCCCGTCAAGGCGATCCTCACCGGCCCGGTCACGATGCTCCAGTGGTCCTTCGTCCGCGACGACCAGCCCCGGCGGGAGACCTGCCGGCAGCTCGCCCTGGCCGTCCGGAGCGAGGTGGCCGACCTGGAGGAGGCCGGCGCCCCCGTGATCCAGGTCGACGAGCCGGCGCTCCGGGAGGGCCTGCCGCTGCGGCGGTCGGAGTGGGACGACTACCTGGAGTGGGCCGTCGGCGCCTTCCGGCTGTCGACCACCGTGGTGGGGCCCGACACCCAGGTCCACACCCACATGTGCTACTCGGAGTTCAACGACATCATCGAGCACATCGCCCGGATGGACGCCGACGTGCTCCTCATCGAGAGCGCCCGCTCGGACGAGAAGCTCCTGGAGGTCTTCCGGGACTTCGACTACGAGAGGGACATCGGCCCCGGCGTCTGGGACATCCACTCCCCCCGGGTGCCGCCGGTGGAGGAGATGGCCGACCACGTCCGGGCGTCCCTCTCGGTGCTGCCGGCCGAGCGCCTGTGGGTGAACCCCGACTGCGGCCTGAAGACCCGGGCCTACGAGGAGATCGAGCCGTCGCTGGAGAACATGGTCGACGCCGCCCGGGCCGTCCGCGAGGAGCTCTCCGAGCCCGCGCCGGCGGGGTGACG
>CAYZLN010000019.1:14095-16380 GCA_964479295.1 uncultured Gemmatimonadota bacterium | reverse complement strand
GTCGTCGTCGACCGCCTGAAGGTCGACCCCGACGCCCGCGAGCGCATCGCCGACGCCCTGGCGGCCGCCTTCGCCGAGGGCGACGGCGTGGGGCTCGTGCTGGAGGCGGAGCGGGTCCGGGCCGGCCGCCCGGGCGCCGAAGGAGAGGGCACCGGGGACGGGTCGTCCGGCGCCGCCGACCCGGACGGCGGCCGGCACCGCTTCGACGAGGCCTTCCGCTGCGACGGCTGCGGCCGCGAGTTCCCCGAGCCGACCCCCGCGCTCTTCAGCTTCAACAGCGCCGCCGGCGCGTGTCCGGAGTGCGAGGGGTTCGGCGCGACCCTCGAGTACGACCTGGACCTCATCGTCCCCGACCCCGACCGGCCGGTGGGCGAGGGGGCGCTGGACCCGTGGACGATGCCCCGCTACGACCGGCAGCGGCGCCGGCTGAAGGAGTTCCTCCACCGCCGGCAGGTCGACCCCTCCACGCCGTGGCGGGAGGTGCCCGAGGAGGTCCGGAACGAGCTGCTGTACGGCAGCCCCGAGTTCCAGGGGATGCTCCCCTTCATGGAGTCGCGCGAGAGCAAGAAGTACAAGCGCTACATCCGCGTCTTCCTCAGGCAGTACCAGAAGCCCGTCCGCTGCGGGGAGTGCGGCGGCGACCGGCTGCGGGACGATGCGCTGAACGTCCGGGTGGCGGGGCGGACGATCTCCGAGGCGGCCCGCCTCGACGTCTCCGACCTTCTGGCGTGGACCCGGGGGCTGGAGCCCGACCTCGAGCGCTTCGAGGCGAAGGTGGCGGGCCGGATCCTGGAGGAGCTCGAGGACCGCGTCCACTTCCTCGACGCCGTCGGGCTCGGCTACCTGACCCTCGACCGCCAGGCCCGGACGCTCTCGGGGGGCGAGATGCAGCGAATCCGGCTGGCGAGCTGCCTCGGCGCCCGCCTCGTCGACACCCTCTACGTGCTGGACGAGCCCACCATCGGACTCCACCCCCACGACGTCGAGCGCTTCCTCGACGTGCTGACGCGGCTTCGGGCCGGCGGCAACACGGTCCTCATGGTGGAGCACGAGCCGGAGGTGATGCGGATCGCCGACCGGCTGGTGGAGATGGGCCCGGCCTCGGGCGAGCGGGGCGGCGAGGTGGTCTTCGAGGGCGACTGGGAGGGCCTGGTGGGCGCGGACACGGTCACCGGCCGGGCGCTGGCCGAGCGGAGCCCGGGCGCGTCCCGCGAACGGCGGGAGCCGTCCCGGGGCTGGCTCGAGCTCGAGAACGTGCGCCTCCACAACATCGACGGCATGGACGCCGCGTTCCCCCTGGGCTGCCTCACGGTCGTCACCGGGATCTCGGGGTCCGGCAAGTCGACCCTCGTGGGCGACGTCCTCTTCCACGCCCTGGAGCGGGAGCTGGAGGGGGAGACGAGCGCCAAGGAGCACCTGGGCGAGAAGACCGGCGAGGTCGACGCCCTGGAGGGGGCCGGCGGGCTCGACGAGGTGGCCATGGTCGACCAGAGCCCCATCGGCCGCACCCCCCGCTCCAACCCCGTCACCTACATCAAGGCGTTCTCGCCCATCCGGAAGCTCTTCGCCGCCCAGCCCCTGGCCGCGAGCCGGGGCTTCGAGCCGGGCCACTTCAGCTTCAACGTGGAGGGCGGCCGCTGCGAGGCCTGCAAGGGGACGGGCCAGGAGGACGTGGACATGGTCTTCATGGCGGACGTGTCGACGCCCTGCGAGATGTGCGGCGGGAAGCGGTACCGGCCGGAGGTGCTGGAGGTGGAGTACCGGGGGCGGAGCATCCACGACGTGCTGCAGATGACCGTCGACGAGGCCATCCGCTTCTTCGCCCGCCAGGACCGGGTGGGCGAGGCGCTCTGGCAGCTCCAGCGGGTGGGGCTGGGCTACCTGCGGCTCGGCCAGCCGGCCACGACCCTGTCGGGGGGCGAGGCGCAGCGGCTGAAGGTGGCCCGCGAGCTGGCCCGGGCCGCCGGATCGGGCCGGAGGCTCTACATCCTGGACGAGCCCACGGTGGGGCTCGGCCTGGGCGAAGTGTCGACCCTGGTCCGGGTTCTGGACGAGCTCGTGAAGGCCGGCCACACGGTGGTGGTCGTCGAGCACGATCTGGAGGTCGTCCGGAACGCCGACTGGATCGTCGACCTGGGGCCGGGCGCCGCCGAGGAGGGGGGCGAGATCGTGGTCGCGGGCCCGCCCGGGGAGGTGGCCGCCTGCGACGCCTCGCTCACCGGCCAGCACCTCCGGCGGCACCGCGAGAGGATCCGGGAGCGTCCGGCGGCGGGATGAGCGCGCCG
>CAYZLN010000019.1:9368-13995 GCA_964479295.1 uncultured Gemmatimonadota bacterium | reverse complement strand
GTGCACGTTGCAGCTTTAACGTCCGCGATTCCGCGCTCCGGCGCGGCGCGTCCATCCCCCGAGTCCATCGAGGAGCACGCCGATGACGCAGAAGCACGCCAGTCCGCATCCTCTCGTGGCGGCCGCGGCCGTCCTCGTGGCCGCGGCGGCCGCCCTGGTCGCCGGCCCGGACGCCGTCGCCGCGCAGTCCGGGGCCGAGATCGACTACGAGACCTACACGCTGGACAACGGGCTGCGGGTGATCCTGGCGGAGGACCACTCCACCCCGGCCGTGGCGGTCGACGTCTGGTACCACGTGGGCAGCCGTCACGACCCCGAGGCACGCTCCGGCTTCGCCCACCTCTTCGAGCACATGATGTTTCAGGGCTCGGAGCACGTGGGCCGCACGGAGGACACCGAGCACCTCGTCATGGTCGAGAGCGTGGGCGGGAACGCCAACGGCACGACGGGCAGCGACCGGACCAACTACTTCCAGACCGTGCCGGCCAACCGCGTCAACATGGCGCTGTGGCTCGAGGCCGACCGGATGCGGTTCCTGGAGATCACCCAGGACAAGTTCGAGAACCAGCGGGACGTGGTGAAGGAGGAGCGGCGGCTGCGGGTGGACAACCAGCCGTACGGGCTCGCGTTCCGGAAGTCGTTCGTGCTCCCCTTCGACGAGCAGACCTGCTTCGGCTATTCCCGGATGGGCATCGGCTCGATGGAGGACCTGAACGCTGCGTCCCTCGACGACGTGCAGGCCTTCTACGACCGTCACTACTCCCCGAACAACGCGGTGCTCACCGTGGTGGGCGACTTCGACCCGGAGACGGTCAGGGGTCTGATCGAGAAGTACTTCGCCGGCGCCGAGCGGTCCGACCTGCCCGCCGACCGTGGGTGCGAGGTCGACTTCGACGCCGGCTTCCGGATCGACACGATCATGGACACGAACGCCAACCTGCCGGCGGTCACCTGGACGTTCCGTACGCCGCCCCACGACCACGAGGACAACCCGGCGCTCACGCTGCTGGCCACGATCCTGGGACAGGGGGAGAGCTCGCGGCTCCACCGGGCGCTGGTGAGCGAGGCCGGGGCGGCCAGCAACGTGAACACCTTCTACCAGGACCGTGAAGGCCCCGGGCTGCTGTTCAGCTTCGCCCTGGCCAACCGGGGGGTGAGCACGGACTCCCTCCGCTCGCTCTTCTGGAAGGAGATCGAGCGGCTCCGCCAGGAGCCCCCCACGGCCGAGGAGCTGGAGAAGGCCCGGAACAGCTTCGCGTCCGACCACGTGACGGGCCGACAGACCGTGCTGGAGAAGGCCGAGACGCTCCAGCACTTCGCGCTCTACCACGACGACCTGAGCGACGTCAACACGGTCCTGGACGGATTCATGTCGGTGACCCGCGAGGACCTGCAGCGGGTCGTGGACCGGTACCTGACGCGCGAGAACCTGACCGTGATCGTCGACATCCCGTCGGAGGACGGGGACGACGGAGGCGAGGAGAGCCAGTCATGACGGAGTCGACCGAGACGCGACGAGTTCCGGCGGCGGCCACCGTCGCCGTCCTCCTGGCCGGCCTGGCCGGCCTCCCGGCGCAGGCCCAGGAGGCCGACTACCCGACCGAGCCGCCGCCGCCCATGGAGGCGCGGGACGTGGACCTGCCGGAGCCCGGCCGGGACACGCTCGACAACGGCCTCGAGCTGGTGGTGATCGAGAACCACGAGCAGCCCGTCGTCTCGGTGCGCCTCTACGTGCCCGGGGGCACGGCGGCCGACCCCGACGGGAAGACCGGCGTCGCCAGCCTGACGTCCCGGGCGCTGGACAAGGGGACCGGCGAGCGGACGGCCGAGGAGATCGCCTCCACCGTCGAGGGCGTCGGGGCGAGCCTCCAGACGGGGGCGAGCGAGGACTACGCCTTCGTGGCGACCACGAGCCTGACCCGGCACATGCCGACGGTGCTCGAGGTGTTCTCGGACGTCGTGACGAACGCCACCTTCCCCGACTCCGAGGTCGCCAACGAGCGCCGCCGGATGCAGTCGAACCTCCAGCAGCAGCTCAGCCAGCCCTCGGCGCTCGCCTCGCGGCACTTCGCCCGCATCGTCTACGGCGACCACCCCTACGGCGACGCGCCGACGCCCGAGAGCGTGGAGGCCCTGGAGCGCGAGGACGTGGCGAGCTTCCACGACGAGCGCTACGTGCCGGAGGGGAGCCTCCTGGTCTTCGCCGGGGACATCGACCTGGAGGGGGCGCGCGAGGCGGCCCGCGAATGGTTCGGCGACTGGGAGGGCGAGCGTCCCCCCGAGGCCGAGCGCCCGGAGCCGCCGTCCCGCGACAGCGCCCGGATCCACCTGATCCACCGGCCGGGCTCGGAGCAGTCGGTGATCCGGCTGGGCCACCTCGGCCTGGAGCCCGGCCACGAGGACGCCTACGCCCTGGAGGTGGCCAACCGCGTCCTGGGCGGCGGGGCCAACGCCCGGCTCTTCCTCATCCTCCGGGAGGAGAAGGGCTGGACCTACGGCGCCTACAGCCAGCTCTCGCAGCAGCGTGACGTGGGCGTCTTCGCGGCGCAGGCCGAGGTCCGGAACCCGGTGACCGACAGCTCGCTGAACGAGCTGCTCCGACAGGTCCGGCGCCTGCGCGAGGAGCCGGTGCCCGAGGAGGAGCTGGACGACGCGAAGACGTACCTGACCGGGAACTTCCCGCTCCAGCTCGAGACGCCCCAGCAGGTGGCCTCGCGGGTGGCCGACGTCCTGCTGCGGGGGCTGGAGGTCGACTACCTGGAGACGTACCGGAGCCGCATCTCCGAGGTGGGGGCCGGCGACGTGCAGCAGGCGGCCCGGGACCACCTGCACCCCGACCGGGCGGCGATCGTCGTCGTGGGCGACGCCACGCAGGTCCGGGACGACCTGGCCGAGATCGGGCCGGTGGCGCTCTTCGACACCGAGGGCGAGCCGCTGGAGCTGGCCGACCTCGAGGTGAAGCGAAGCGACGTGGCCTTCGACGCCTCGCGGATGCGCACGGGGGCCCTCACCTACCAGATCGTCTTCCAGGGGAACGCCGTCGGCCAGAGCACGATCACCGTGGAGCAGGCCGGGGAGGGCCGCTACAGCGTCAGCCAGGAGGTCTCGGCCGGCGGGAGCGGGCAGTCGGCCAGCTACGTGGTGACCCGCGACCTCTCGCCGGTCTCGGTGACGATGAGCGGCCAGATGGGCCCGGTGTCCACCAGCCGGGACCTCGAGTACGCCGACGGCCGGGTCTCCGGAACGGCCACGATCGTCTCCGGCCAGCCGGGCGGCGGACAGGGCGGCGGCCAGCAGGGAGCGCCCGAGACCGAGGACGTGAAGATCGACACGACGCTCGTCGAGGGCACCCTCGACGAGAACATGGACCTGGCCGCGGTCCTCTCGGCGCCGCTGGAGGAGGGGGCGGAGTTCCAGGTCCCGGTCTACAGCCCCTCCACCGGCGTGAGCCAGCTCAGCGCCCGGGTGACGGGCCGGGAGACCGTCGAGGTGGCGGCCGGCTCGTACGAGACCTGGGTCGTGGAGCTCGACCGGGCCCAGCAGCCCGCCACCCTCTACGTCACCGCCGAGCCCCCCCGGATGCTGGTGAAGCTGGAGTTCGCCAACCAGCCGGTGAGCCAGGAGCTCCAGAAGGTCGGGGAGGGGCCGGCCGGGAGCGGGGGCCCCGGGGGCTGACGGGGCGGCGCGGCTCCCCCGGCCGCTTCCCGGAGGACGACCGCCGGAGGAGGACCCCGTCGCGTCGGAGCGGCGTCTCCTCAGCCGCTCGCGCGGCCCTGCCCCTCCTCCCGGTCGACCCGGGGGGTCGACTGGATGATGTCCTCCACGACGAGCCACCGGCCGTCGTCCTGCCGGCGGCGCACCACCAGGTAGCTCCCCTGGTCGGCGACGGTGACCGTGTCGCCGTCGGCGTCCGGCATCCGCGCCGACATCGACCAGCGGCCGCGCACGTAGGCCAGGTTCCCCTCGCCGTCGACGTACCGGGGCTCGAGCTCGAACTCGGAGATCGACGCGAGGGTGGAGACGAAGTAGTTCCTGATCTCGTTGCGCCCCCTCAGCGGGGCGGCGTCGGGCGGGTCCAGGTAGGCGTCCTCGGCGTAGTGGCTCGCCACCGTGTCCCAATCGCCGCTCGCCACGGCCTCCTGCAGCTCCTCGTCCGCCTGCCGGAGGGCGTCGCGGTCGGCCTGGGAGAGGGGCGTCGGGCCGGACCGTCCGCAGGCGAGGGCGAGGGCGGCGGCGAGGGTGACGACGGCGAGACGGCGCGGGGGGATCCTCATGGGGTCTCCTCCGATGTGGGGGCAGGGCGGAGAGGCGGACCCCCGGGTCGCCCGCGGGGCGTCGCGGGAGCCCGCCGGGTCCGGACGGGGCGGGGCCTCCCGCCCGTCCGGCGGGAAATCTAGCCGTCCGCCAGCCGCAGCATCAACGGGCGCCGCCGCGGAAGGAGGACCGGCCGGCGGTCGGGTCGCCCTTCAGGAGAGGGTGAGGGACCCTTCCGGGAGGTAGTCGAAGGTCACGGAGACCTCGCCGCCGCCCCCCTTCCGGGAGTCGACCGCGAAGGCGGCGACCCAGGCCCGCGGGAGCACGTCCTCGATCCGGCGCTTCAGGTCCGCGAGGTAGGCCTCGTCCTCGT
>CAYZLN010000019.1:0-9268 GCA_964479295.1 uncultured Gemmatimonadota bacterium | reverse complement strand
GGGAGCACGTCCTCGATCCGGCGCTTCAGGTCCGCGAGGTAGGCCTCGTCCTCGTTCGCCGGGCAGGCGGAGGCGAACCGGAACCGGGCCTCGTACTCGCCCTCCCCGAAGTCGTTCACCCGGGCCGCGGCCACCTCCACGCCGACGGCCTCGTCGAAGCGCCCCGACCGCTCCAGCCTGCGTTCCATGTCCCGTTCCAGCATCGGCGTGCTCCTTCCTCGGCGGACGGCGGATGCTGCGGCTCCGGAGTCTCGCCCCCGCGGGCCGGCCCGCCGTCCGCGGGCCGGCCCGCCCGACCGGCTCTCCCGTACGCCGGCCGGGACGGCTCCTCGAGGCAGGCATCCCGCGACGATGGTTCCGGGCGCCCGGGAAAAGATGCAAGTCACTGTTGATGAACGACATACAGTCTCCGTCATGGCGTCGTAGGGGCGCGGCCGGGGCCCGGCTCGCCTGCAGATTGTGCAGCCCGTCCGAAGACTTTGCAGGGTCGCTCCGGGCCGTCAGGTCCCGCCGGACCGGCCGGCGCCGTCCGGGGGCCCGGCCGGCGCGGGGGCGGCGGACTCGGGCGGGTTCTTGTCCAGGAGGACGGCGACCCACCGCAGGTCCCTCGTGTTCTCCAGCATGATCTTCAGGACCATCGTCAGCGGGACGGCCATGAGCGCGCCCACGGGGCCCCACACCCAGCCCCAGAAGATGAGGGAGAGGATGACCACGAGCGTGGAGAGGCCCAGCCGGCGGCCGAGGAGGCTCGGCTCGATGAGGTTGCCGAAGACGGTGTTGATCACCACGTAGCCCACGGCGACGAGCCCGGCGTGGCCGGGCCCCGCGTCGATCAGCGCCAGCAGCACGGCCGGGATCGCGGCGATGATGGAGCCGATGGTCGGGATGTAGTTGAACAGGAAGCCGAGGATGCCCAGCAGGACCGGGAAGTCGACGTCCATGGCCCACGCCCACAGCCCGATGGAGAGCCCCGTGGCGAGGCTCACCAGCGTCTTGATGCCCAGGTATTCCTGCACCTCCCGCGTGATCTTCGCCATCTGGCCCACGTCGGCGCCGGCGCGCCCCAGGATCGCGCGGAACTTCGCCGGGAAGACGGTGGCCTCGCCGAGGACGAAGACGAGCACGAGCAGGACCAGGAACGTGTTGGAGACGAACGCGGCGGCGCGGCCGAGGGTCGTCCCCGCCAGGTCCACCACGGCGTCCGGGTTGACGACCCGGGTCGACACGTACGTTCCGGCCGGGATCCCCCGGGCCTCGAGGGCCGTGATCCACTCCTGCCAGAGGCCCTGGAGCCGGGCCGCGTACCGGGGGATCGCCTCCTGGAAGGCCAGGGCCGACTGGGTGGCGAGCAGGAAGAGCAGCCCGAAGACGCCCACGTCGACGAGCACGGTCAGGAAGACCGCGAGCACGGGCGGCACGCCGCGGTCCTGGAGCGCCCGCAGGACGGGCAGGCTCAGCACGGCCAGGAAGAGGGCCAGCGAGAAGGGGATGAGGATCGGCGCCCCGAGGCGGAGCCCCCAGACCACCACGACCAGGCACGCGGCCATCAGGAGGAAGTGGGCTCCGGGGGTGTCCTCCATGCGGTCGAGCACGGGTCCTTTCGGTCGAGGGCTCGTCGCCGGGCCGTCCGCCGCGAGGGGGCCGTCCCGGCCGGGGACGGCGTCACCGCACAGAACAGAGTAGGAGGATCCGGGCGGTCCTGCCACGACCCGCCGGCCGGCCCCGGGGCGGCCGGGCCGGCGCCGACGCAGGCGTGGCCCTAGTCCTCGTCCCCCGGGAGTCGGAGCCCGAGCCGCTCGGCGACCAGCCCCACCGTGCCGCCCTGAACCAGGACCGTCGCGGCGATGACCAGGAAGACGAGCGCCACCAGCGCCTCGCCGCCCTCGACGCCGGCCTC
Source organism: uncultured Gemmatimonadota bacterium (assembly GCA_964479295.1). Taxonomy (GTDB): domain Bacteria; phylum Gemmatimonadota; class Gemmatimonadetes; order Palauibacterales; family Palauibacteraceae; genus CAYVFM01. The sequence goes on along the minus strand of CAYZLN010000019.1, from coordinate 7,371 downwards.
GGCCAGACGCCGGGCGAAGAGCGACGAGACCGCCGCCGCCACGATCCCGCGCGGCGCCAGCCACGACAGGAAGGTCTTCTCGCGGACGTCCAGCTCCGAGCCGAGGGTGCAGACGCCCACGTCGAGCGGCCGGACGACCAGCATGAGGCCGAGGACGGTGAGGGCCCCCGGCCACCCGAGCTCGGCGACGCTCGCCACCCGGACGTCGGCCGAGAGCAGGACGAAGAGGAGGCCGATGAGGAGCACCGTGAGCTGCTCCTTGAACTCCATCAGCTCCTGCTGGACGCGGGTCTCCATGTTCCCGACCACGAAGCCGGCGACGACGACGGCGAGCAGCCCGGTCTCGTGGGCGATCGCGTCGCTGACCTCGTAGAGCGCCAGCACCAGGGCCAGGGTGAACACGTTCTCGAGCCCCTCCGGGACCCAGTCCTCCCGCCGCAGCAGCAGGGCGATGAAGAAGCCGCCGGCGATGCCGACGGCCCCGCCGATGCCGAGCCGGTAGGGGACGCCGAGCAGGTCGAGGGCGGCCCCGCCGAGGGTGGTCTCCAGCACCACCTCGAGCGCCACGACGGCGACGATGGCGCCGATCGGGTCGATGAGCACCCCCTCGGCCTCCGCGATCGTGTGGACGCTGCGCGTCACGCGGATGCGACGCAGGAGGGGGGTGATCACCGTCGGCCCGGTCACCGTGACCAGGGTGCCGAAGAGCACGGCGATCTCCCACGGCCAGCCCATGACCCAGTGGGCCAGCATCGCGCCCCCGGACCCGGTCACCAGCACGCCCCACGTGATCAGGCGGCGGATGACCGCCGCCTCCTCGCGGAGGCGCTCGAGCTGCAGGTTCAGGCCCCCCTCGAAGAGGACGACGGCGACCGCCATCCCGACGACCATGTGGAGGTTGTCGCCCAGGCTCGCGGGACGCACCAGCCCCAGCACGTCGGGGCCCAGCAGGACGCCCGCCGCCAGGAGGAGAACGATGCCCGGGACCCGGAGATGCCGGGCGGCGGCCTGGGCGACGATCCCCGCGGCCAGGGCGAGGGCGACGGTGAGGGCCGGGTCGGTGGCGTCCATGACGCCGAAGGTTATCCGAGCGGGGGGACGGGACAAGCGCGGGGCGTCCCGGTCGCGGCGGGGACGACCCGCGGGCCGTCCCCGCGGCCGGACGTTCCCCTGGACGACGGAGACCCCTGTCGCTCGGGGACCTCGCCCTCAAGGTTTCGCACGTGCCGGGTCACGGCTTCGGCTGTCGGCCCTCGTGCACGATCGGGCCGGAGCGGCGCGCGCCCGCGGACAGACCTCCGGATCCGGATCCACCCGCAGAGGGAGCAGGAAGAATGACATGGATCGAGACGCTCGACCGCGAGGAAGCCTCCGGGCTCGTCGGAGCTCTCTACGAGGAGTTCTCCCGGGGGGACGAGGGCACCGTCTCCGAGATCGTGAAGGTCCACAGCCTGAACGAGCGGGCGATGCGGTCGTTCGCGGCCTTCTCCGAGCTGCTCTTCACGGAGAGCGGCCTCGAGCGCGAGGTCAAGGAGATGATCAACACCGTGGTCTCGGTCCACAACGACTGCCACTATTGAACGGAACAGCACGGGGAGTTTCTCCGTCAGGTCTCTGACGACGAGCAGCTCGTCGCCCGGCTGAAGGAGGACTACCGGGAGGCGGATCTCACCGACCGCGAGCGGGCGATCCTCGACTTCGCCGTGAAGCTCACCGAGACGCCCTCGGAGATGACCCGGCGCGACGTCGGGTCGCTCCGGGACGCCGGACTCAGCGACGAGCAGATCCTCGAGGTCGTCGAGATCGCCGCCTGGTTCAACTACATCAACCGGGTCGCGGACGGCCTGGGCGTCGAGCTCGAGCCGGACTTCGGCAGGAGGCCGGCTCCGGGGCTGGAAGAATAGGGCGGCAGCGCGGTCGGGTCGCCCCGGGCGCCGGTGCGGCCCGATCGCAGGCGGACGACCCGGGACGACGGAGGCGACGATGACCGGCGACGCGGCGGCTCCGGGCGACCGGATCCTCGACCTCTGGCGGACGCTCGACCGGTGGCCGGGCGGCGCCCGCCTCTTCGACTTCCTGCTGGCCCGGATGGTGCCGTACTCGGGCACCGTCAGGCCGCGGGTCCGGGCCCTCGAGACCGGACGGTGCCGGGCCCGGATGCGGGAGCGGCGCGCGGTGCGCAACCACCTGGACTCGGTCCACGCCACGGCCCTCGCGACGCTCGGCGAGCTGGTCACCGGGCTGGCCACGCTGACGGCGCTCCCGGCCGGCGTGAGGGGCATCCTCACGGCCCTGGAGGCGGAGTACGAGAAGAAGGCGCGGGGCGTGCTGACCGCCGAGTGCCGCACCGAGCCGTCGGAGATCCCGCGCCCCGGCGGGTCCGTCGAGCACACGGTGGAGGGCGGGATCCGCGACGAGGGGGGCGACCGGGTGGCGACGGTGCGGGCCATCTGGCGGCTTTCGGCGCCGGAGGGGTGACGGCGGCGCTCCTGCGTCGCCCTACGGGGCCGGTCAGCCCCCCGCCCCGGACTCCTCCAGCATCGTCTTCACGTCGTCGTCCCGCCCCGCCACGACCGCCACGTCCGACTCGGTCAGGGGCTCGTCCGGGTCCGGCACGACGTCCATGGTGTCGGTCAGGACGTGGTACACCGCGATCACCTGGACACCGTGCTCCTGCGGGAGGGCCAGCTCGCGGAGCGTCTTCCCGAGCCAGGCGTCGGGGACGGCGATCTCCTGGATCGAGTGCTCGTCGGTGAGCGAGATGTAGTCGAGGACGGTCGTCGACGTGATGTGGTGGGCCAGCCGGTCGGCGACCTCCCGCTCCGGGAAGATCGTGTCCTCGACGTCGAACGCCTCCACCGCCCGGGCCGCCTCCCGGCTGGTGACCTTCACGTAGATCTCCTCCACCCCCAGGTCCTTCAGGGCGATCGTCGCCAGGATGCTGGTCGCCAGGTCGCCCCCGGTGCTGATGACCGCGGCGTCGGCGTCGCCCGCGCCGATCTCGTCGAGAAGAGCGCGATCGGCGCCGTCGCCGACGACGCCCCGGCTCACGTGGTCCGCGTAGCGGTCCACGAGGTCGCTCCGCCGCTCCACGGCGATGACTTCGTGGCCCTGGGCGTAGAGCGCCCGGGCGGCCCAGGAGCCGAAGTTTCCGAGCCCGATCACGAGGAAGCGTTTCATCCGTTCTCTCCCTGGTCGTTCATCCGATGGCCACGTCCTCGGTCGCATAGCGGTACCGGGGCCGGCCGGAGCTGCCCGCCGCCATGGCGGAGACCACCGCGAGGGGGCCCAACCGGCCCAGGAACATGAGGGCGGTGACCACGAGCCGCCCGCCGGTCGTGAGGTCCGGGGTGGCCCCCGTCGAGAGCCCGACGGTGCCGAACGCGCTGTGGGCCTCGAAGATCACCGACAGGAAGGCGGTCCGCTCCGCCAGCCCCCGGGCCGGGAACTCCGTCAGGGCGAGGGCGAAGACCCCGGCGGCGAGGATGGCGATGCCCCCGATCGTGAGCCCGGCGGCCCGCTGGATCGTCTCCTCCGGAATCGTCCGCCCGAAGACGGAGACGTTGTCGCGGCCGCGGAGCCGCGACCAGAGCATCAGGCCGAGGAGCGCCACCGTCGTGGTCTTGAGCCCGCCGGCCGCCGAGCCCGGCGACCCGCCGACGACCATGAGGACGATGGTGAGGAAGAGCGAAGGGTTCGTGACCTGCGAGTAGTCCACCGTGTTGAAGCCGGCCGTGCGCGGCGTGACGCTCATGAACCAGGCGTTCGCGAGCCGGTCCGGCACCGACATGCCGGACAGCGTCTGATTCCACTCGAAGGCGAGGTAGAGCACGGTGCCGGCCAGGAGCAGCCCCCCGGTCGTCGCGAGGGCGAGCTGGCTGTGCGTGGAGAGGCGCCGGACGTCGTCGCGGAGCGTCCGCGCCCGGAGGTCGGCCAGCACCACGAACCCGATGCCGCCGACGATGACGAGGCCGCTCACCGCGAGCACCGGGACCGGCGAGCTCCTGTGGCCCACCAGCGAGTCGGAGAACACCGAGAACCCGGCGTTGCAGAACGCGGAGATCGCGTGGAAGACCGCGGGCCAGACGGCGCCGGCGGCTCCCATCCCCCCGCGCCACCCCCACCACAGCACGACCGCCCCGATCGCCTCGAGCACCAGGGCGCTGGCCACCACGGCCCGGACGAGCCGCATCGGGTCCAGATGCCGGACGGTCGACGCCTCGCCGCCCGCCGCCTCACCGACCTCGAGGCTCGCCCTCCGGCCCACGAGCTGGATCACCAGCGTCGTGAAGGTGAGGATGCCCAGGCCGCCGAGCTGGACGAGGAGGGCGATCCACGCCTGTCCCCACGGCGTGAAGTATTTCGCCGTGTCCACCACGATGAGCCCGGTCACGCAGACGGCGCTGGTGGCCGTGAACAGCGCGTCCACGAAGCCCAGGTCCGGCCCGGTGTAGAGGCCGGGCAGGAACAGCAGCCCGGCCGTGCCCACGGCGATCAGCCCCGCGAACGAGAGCACGAGGAGCTGAGCGGCGTCCAGCGTCCCCAGCGGCCTCCCGCTCCGCTCCCCGCGGGGCGTCCAGGGGGTGGGGAAGAGCCTCACCGGGAGGCGGGCCGCGGGCCGGACGTCGCGGCGCTCACCGACACCGTCCCGCGCCCTCGAGCCCGTCGAGGTCCCGGCAGGTCGGCGGTTCGTCGTGGCTCACGTCTACCTTCCCCGCGAGAAGACTTCCGGCGGCCGCACGCGGATGCGACGGACGCCCGGCGCTCCGGGTCACCGGCTACCCTCCAGCCGTCTCTGCGCTCCGGAGGGCGGAATCTCGATCGGTTTCGGCGCCGAACGCCCGGAACGATTGCCGTTGGTCGTGCACGCCGGCAACCTTAGTGCCTTCGTCGTCGGACCGCGGCCCTCCCCCTCACGGCAGCCGATCGGCATGCAATGACCAGCCCCGCCCCCGAACAGGAGCTGGCCCGCGACCTCGGCTTGCTCGAGGCGTACACCATGGGCGTGGGCACGATGATCGGCGCCGGGATCTTCGTGCTGCCCAGCATCGCGGCGGCCAACGCCGGGCCGGCCAGCATGGTCTCCTTCGCGGTGGGCGGCGTCGTGTCGCTGCTGGCGGCCCTCTCCCTCTCCGAGCTAGCCACCGGCATGCCGAAGGCCGGCGGCAGCTACTATTACGTGAACCACGCCCTCGGCGGCTTCTTCGGGAGCATCGTCGGCTGGGGCATGTGGTCGGGGCTCATGTTCGCCACGGCCTTCTACATGCTGGGGTTCGGCCAGTACCTGACGTTCTTCTGGGGGCAGGTGCCGGTGGCCGGGGCGGCGCTGGCCATGGCGGCGGCGCTGATCTACCTGAACTACCGGGGCGTGAAGGAGACGGGGGCGCTCCAGAACGTCATCGTGGTGCTCCTGCTGGGCCTCATAGCCCTCTTCGCCGGCACCGGCGTCTTCCACGTCGACCTCGGGACGCTCCGCCCCTTCAACCCGTCCGGATGGGGGGCGGTGGCCGCGACGGCGGCGACGGTCTACGTGGCCTTCATCGGGTTCGAGGTCATCGCGAGCAGCGCCGAGGAGATCGAGGACCCCGGCCGGAACCTCCCCCTGGCCATGATCGCCTCGGTCCTCACGCCGACGCTCCTGTACGTGCTCGTGATGCTCGTGAGCACGGGCGTCCTCCCGGTCCCGGCCCTCGCCGAGTCCCGGATCCCGGTCGCCGACGTGGCCCGCCAGTTCGCCGGTCCCGTCGGGGCGCTGCTCATGGTGGTGGGCGCCGTGCTGGCCACCGTCTCCAGCGCCAACGCCTCCATCCTGTCGGCGGCCCGGGTCAACTTCGCCATGGGCCGCGACCGGATCCTCACCAACTGGCTGAACGACGTGCACGACCGCTTCCGGACGCCCTACCGGGCCATCCTGGTCACCGGCGGGGTGATCCTGGCGCTCGTCGCCGCCGGCGTGGGGATCGAGACGCTGGCCGACGTGGCGAGCTTCACCTACCTGGTCACGTACGCCTGCGTGCACGTCGCCCTGGTGGTGATGCGGAGGGCCGACCCGCCGGAGTACGACCCGTCCTTCCGCCTGCCCGACTTCGCCTATCCCGTACTGCCCGTGGTGGGGGCGGCGGCCTGCGTGGTCATCCTGGCGACGATGCGGCCGGTGGTGCTCCTGCTCGGGACCGCGATCATCGTCCTGGGCGTCGCCTGGTTCTGGCTGTACGCCCGCGACCGGGCCGTCAAGCCGAGCCTGGTCGGCGAGGCGATCGCCCCCTCGGCCGCCCGACCGGAGGAGGCCGGAGAGCGCTATCGGGTGGTCGTCCCCGTGGCCAACCCGGCGACGGAGCGGTTCCTCCTCCGGATGGCGGCGGAGGCCGCCCGGGACCGCCCGAACCCCGAGCTCATCGCGGTCAACGTCATCGAGGTCCCGCCCCAGACCGCCCTCGACCAGCAGCTCCAGTTCGAGGAGGAGCGGGTCGAGATGCAGCGCGAGCTGCTCCGCAGCGCCCGGGACGTCGCCTCGGACCTGGACGTCGGCCTCCGGACCCGGGCGATCGTCGGCCGCGACGCCGGCGAGGCGGTGGTCGACGTGATCCGGGAGGAGCGCGCCGACCAGGTGTTCGTGGGCTGGAGCGGGAAGCGGAGCCGGGCCCGGCACGTGCTGGGCAGCGCCATCGACCCCATCGTCACCGGGAGCGAGTGCGAGGTCACCCTGGTGAAGCCGGGAACGGAGGGGGAGGTCCGCCGGGTCGTGGCCCTGGTGGGCGAGGGCCCGCACTCCGTGCTGGCCGTCCGGCGAGCCCGGTCCTTCGCCCGGGCTCGGGGCGCCGAGCTCGTCCTGGCCAACGTCCAGCCCCCCCGGGTCGGGGAGCCCGACGGTCCGGAGGGCGCCGGTAGGGCCCTGATCCGCGGCGTGGGGGACCGGGCCGAGCTGGACCCGGAGGACTACGAGGCGGCGGTCTGGATCGGCGACGACGTGACGGGGACGATCCTCCGGAATCTCCGCCCCGACGATCTGGTCTGCGTGGGCGCCACCCGGAGCACGGCGCTGACCCAGGCGCTGTTCGGCTCCATCCCCGAGGAGATCGCCAGCCGGGCCGAGGGGACGATGGCGATCGTCCGCGGTCGCGAGTACCGCCCCCGGTCGCTGGTGGACGCGCTGGTGGAGCGGTTGCGGGGCTGATCCCGGACGTCCGGGCACGTCCGGTGACCGGGGGGCGGATAAGCTGAACCGCCCTGGACCTCAGCGTCCGCTCATTCGGCCGGGGCCGGTTCACATGAGCCGGTTCGACCGGCCCCATGGCTGTGAGCGGTTCCCTCCGCGTCGCGAGAGGGGGCGCCGTTCGCTTCTTCGATCGGCGGAGCGCGCAGGGGCGCGAA
>CAYZLN010000018.1:14153-16695 GCA_964479295.1 uncultured Gemmatimonadota bacterium | reverse complement strand
GGAGGGGCGAAGGCCGTCCGGCTGATGGTGATGCTCCGGCAGGCGTTCGCCGAGTTCCGGAAGAGCGTCCATCCCCGCGCCGTGGTCCTCGTCCGCGTCGGGAAGGCCGTGCTGGAGGAGTCCACGGTCATGCGGATCCTCAGCTTCCTGCTGCTCTTCATCTCGCTCTTCGCGGGGGGCGTGCTGGCCCTGTCCCTGCTCGGCCACGACCTGGTGACCGCCGTGGGGGCGAGCGCGGCGACGATCGGGAACATCGGCCCCGGCCTGGGCGAGGTCGGGGCGGTGGACCACTACGGCTGGATGGACCCGGCCTCCCACCTGCTGCTCTGCTTCCTCATGCTCGCGGGTCGCCTGGAGATCTTCACGGTCCTCCTCCTCTTCCACCCGGGGCTCTGGAGCCGCTGAGCCGCCGGGCTCAGCCGTCGTCCCGGCCGCCCCCGAGGAGCCGCCGCACGACCTCGGGCCCGGCCCGCCAGACGTAGACCGCCAGGATGGCCACGAAGAGGGCGACCAGCGCCCAGTCGGGGATCTCCAGCAGGGCCCCGGCCCACAGCAGCACCACGTAGCGGGGGAACCGGGAGAGGGCCAGCGCCGCCAGGTAGCGGCCCATGGGATACGCCGACGAGAAGCTCAGGAACTTGAAGGGGAAGAAGGGGAGCGGCGTGAGGCCGGCCAGGACCAGCGTCAGGAAGGGCCACCGCCGGTAGAGCTCGATCGCCTTCCGGTAGACGCGGTGCTCCCGGTAGCCCTGCAGCGACCGCAGGTGGAGGACCGGGACGAAGACCGTGTGGTCCATCCATCCGGCCGCCAGGGTCCCGACGGTGGCGGCGCCGGCGGCGATCCAGACGTTCGCGAACTTCCCGAAGTACAGGAGGACGGGCTCGTGGGGGAAGACGGAGACGGCCGCGTTGGAGGGGATCGAGTAGAACGCGAGGTAGAGGTAGCTGCGCGACCGGAAGTCGTTCAGCATGAGCACGGCCGTCACCGCGCCCACCAGGAGCATGGCCCCTCCGGTGATCCAGACGGCGGGGCCCACGGACGACCGCAGGTCCGGCCGGCCCTCGTCCGGCGCCCCGCCGCCGTCCGCGGGATCCGTCTCCGGGCCGGCGGCGTCCTCCGTCACCGGCTCACCCGGCCTCGTCCCCGTCCCCGGGCTCCGGGGGCGGCTCGAGGCGCGCCAGGCGGCGGAGGTTCCGGCCGACCCGCGCCGCGAGCAGCCCGGCCATGCCCGCCGCCGCGGCCAGCCCGGCCACGTCGAAGGCCGTGGCCCCCACCCCGGCCACGCGGAACGACAGGGGGCCGAGCGTCGCCGCCAGGGTGTTGAGCCCGATCAGCGCCAGCCGGGCCTCGGTGGGCCCGAGCCACCCGTACCCGAAGCTGAACTCCCCGTAGACGTGGGTCTCCAGGTAGACGTTGATCGAGAGCACCAGGTAGGCGATGACCAGGGCGAGGGCGACGGAGAGGAGCATGTAGGGCGAGAGGCCGAGCCCCAGCCCGATGGCCACCGTCGAGAAGGCGTCCACGACGTGGTCCAGGTAGAAGCCGTACCGGGGGCGCTCGATGCCGCGGTAGCGGGCCAGCGTCCCGTCCAGGCTGTCGCCGAACCACTGGACCGCCAGACCCGCGCTGGCCGCCCACAGCCACGCCGGGTCCTGGTTGGTCAGCAGGTAGGAGGCGGCGATCCCGGCCGAGGCGACGACCCCCAGGAGGGTCATGTGGTCCGGGACCACCCACGGGGGGAGCCGTGCCGCCAGCCAGGGCAGGACCCGGGCCTCCAGGCGCCGGAGCAGGAACTCGGACGTCCTGTCGTGGTCGGAGTCCCCCGGCGACGCCTCCGCGTCCGCGGCCTCGCCGGCATCCCCGGGTCCGTCGTCCTCGGCGCGCACCTCGACCTCCCGGACGGCTGTGTCGTGGCCCGGCTCCGCCGGCCGCCGCCCCGGTGAGGCGCGGGCCCCGACGGTCCGCGGCGTCGATGCGCGGGCGCCGGGCGGGCTGCGCCGGGCACGATGGGTCGCCGGCACCGGCTCGGGCAAGCTCGGCGACTCGTGGACCGAGAGCCGCGGGACCGGTACGTTGACGGCGCACGGGGGGACCGATCCGGTCCCGACGCCGGTCCGGGAGCCGACGGCGGCGGGTGGGCGGCCGCCCTCCACGGCCCCGCGCCGCCCGGAACGCCGTCCGCTGCCGGCTGTACAGGACCCTCGTCTCTCGACACCCGCTGGCGCACACCCGATCCGACCGGTCATCCCATGGGGACCGACATCCACATCGGGGGCACGGAGCCCGGGCTGGAGGCCGCCGGCGCCGCCGGCGCCGACGCCCCGGTGAAGGCCCTGGTGCGCCTGTCGGGCGAGCTCGCCACGAAGTCGCGGCGCACCCGCTCCCGGTTCCAGCGCCGCCTGGCCGACAACGTCCGCGACGGCCTGGACGCCCACGGCCTCGAGCACACCGTCGACCGGCAGTGGAGCCGCATCTTCGTCGAGGGCCGGGACGAGGAGATCCTCGACGTCGTGAGCCGCGTCTTCGGCGTCAGCTCCCTCTC
>CAYZLN010000018.1:9305-14053 GCA_964479295.1 uncultured Gemmatimonadota bacterium | reverse complement strand
CCGGCCGGGGTGCAGGGCAGCGCGGTGGCGCTGGTCTCGGGCGGCTACGACTCGGTGGTGGCGGCCTGGATGGCGCTGCGCCGGGGCGTCGACGTCCACTACCTCTTCTGCAACCTCGGGGGCGCGGCCTACCGGCGGCTGGCGCTGGAGGTGATGAAGGCGCTGGGCGACCGCTGGAGCTACGGCCTCCGTCCGCGGGTCCACGTCGTCGACTTCGGAGAGGTGGTCGAGGCCATGCGCGAGCACGTCGACCCGTCCTACCTCCAGGTGGTGCTGAAGCGGATGATGTACCGGGCCGGGTCGCGGGTCGCGGAGGAGATCGGCGCCGACGCCCTGGTGACCGGGGAGTCGGTGGGGCAGGTGTCGTCCCAGACGCTCACGAACCTGAGGGCGATCGACGGCGTGGCCTCCCACCCGGTGCTCCGCCCGCTGGTGGGCTTCGACAAGGAGGAGATCCTGGAGCGGGCGCGGTCCATCGGGACCTGGGAGCTCTCCTCGCGGGTGCGGGAGTACTGCGCCCTGACGGGCGACCACCCCGTGACCGCCACGACCCCCGACCGGGCGGCCGACGAGGAGGCGGGGCTGGACCCGGACGTGCTGGAGCGGGCGGTCGCCGGGCGGGAGGTCGTCGACCTGCGGGCGCTGGACCGCTCGCAGCTCGCCGTCTCCAGCCTCTACGTCGACGACGTGCCCGACGACGCCGTGGTGATCGACACCCGCGACGCCCGGGCGTACCGGGACTGGCACCCCGAGGGGGCCGCGCACCGGGAGTTCTCCGAGCTCTCGGAGAGCTTCGACGAGCTGGATCCCGACGAGACGTACGTCCTGTACTGCGAGCAGGGGACGAAGACCGCGCACCTGGCCGAGCGCATGCAGGCGGAGGGGTACGAGGCGTACACCGTCCGCGGCGGCGTCGACGGCCTGAGGCGAGTCCGAGAGGAGGGGGAGGCCGGAGCGTGAGCGGGACGGAGGAGGACGCCGGGGAGCTGCTCGAGAGGGTCCGCGAGGGCGGGGCGGTCCCGGCCCACGTGGCCGTCATCATGGACGGAAACGGCCGCTGGGCCCGGGACCAGGGCCTTCCCCGCTGGGAGGGCCACCGCCGGGGCATGGAGTCGGTGCGGGAGTCGGTGAAGGCGGCGCTCGAGGCCGGGGTGGAGCACCTGACCCTCTACGCCTTCTCGCAGGAGAACTGGCGCCGGCCCGACGAGGAGATCGAGGCGCTGATGGGGCTGCTGGAGGAGTTCGTCGAGCGCGAGAAGGAGGAGCTCCTGGAGCAGGGCGTCCGCGCCCGGGTCTTCGGCGAGCTCGAGCACCTGCCGGACGCGGCGCTGGCGGCGGTGGAGGAGCTGCAGAGCTTCACCCGCGAGGCGGAGGAGCTGCAGCTCAACCTGGCCATCAGCTACGGGGCGCGCGCCGAGATCGTCCAGGCCGCCCGCAAGCTCGCCCGGAAGGCCGTCCTGGGGACGCTGCGGCCCGAGGACGTGGACGAGGAGCGCTTCGCCCGGGAGCTCTACACCGGCGGCTGGCCGGACCCCGACCTCCTGGTGCGGACGTCGGGGGAGATGCGCCTCTCGAACTTCCTCCTGTGGCAGGTCGCCTACGCCGAGCTGCACGTCACGCCCGTGCTCTGGCCCGACTTCGACCGGGCGGAGTTCCACCGGGCCCTGCTGGAGTACCAGGGCCGCGAGCGACGCTTCGGCCGGGTCGAGGCGTGAGCCGGGAGCTGGGCCTCAGGCTCGCCGTGGCCGGGGTCGGCATCCCCGTCTGCGTGGCGGTCACGTGGGCCGGGGGCGTCTTCTTCGTGGCGGGCGTGGCCTTCCTGGCCGCCGTCTCGGCCCGCGAGTACGTGCTGCTGCTCCGGGACTCGGAGGGGCCGAGCCCCCTCTTCCTCCTCACCGTGGCCGCGGCCGGCGGCTTCCCCGTGGCCGTGGCCGCCCTCGGGACGGCCGGGGCCTGGCAGCTCGGCGCCCCGCTGCTGGCCGTGGCCGGCGCCTGGGCGTTCGTGGTGCGCGAGCCGGAGCGCGGGCCGGTGACCGCGGCGGCCCTGACGGTCTTCGGCGCGCTCTACCTGGGGGGGCTGCTGGGCTACTCGGTGCCGCTCAGGGGCACGGGGGAGACCCGGCTGGCGGGCACGCTCCTCTTCTTCCTGCCCGTCACCGTGACCTGGGCCTCAGACACCGCCGCCTACTTCGGCGGGAACCGGTTCGGACGTCGCCAGCTCGCGCCCACGGTCAGCCCCAACAAGACCTGGGCGGGGGCGGTCTCGGCCCTGGTGGCGGGCCCGGCGGTGTCGGGCGCGTACGCGGCCCTGCTGCTCCCGCTGGCCGGCGAGGCCTTCCCGGCGATGCCGGGCGGCACGCTGGCCCTCGGCCCGGCGCTGCTGCTCGGCCTGGCGGTGGCCGTCGCCGCGATCCTGGGCGACCTGGTGGAGTCGGCGCTCAAGCGGGAGTGCGGCGCCAAGGACTCCTCGGGCCTCCTCCCGGGCCACGGGGGGCTGCTGGACCGGCTCGACTCGCTGCTCTGGGCGATACCCGTGGCCCACCTGTACCTGCAGATCTACGCGGGGGCGGCGTGAGGGCCGGGCGGGGGCCACGGGGCGCCGGGGCCGGCCGGCGGGGCAGGGGAGCGGCGTGACCGCGTCCGTCGGCGTGGCCGTCCTGGGCGCGACCGGCTCCATCGGCGGCTCGACGCTCCGGGTGATCCGCCGCCACCGGGGCCGGTTCCGCGCCGTGGCGCTGACGGCCCGGAGCAGCGCCGGCCGGCTGGACGAGCTCGCCGCGGAGTTCGCGCCGGACTTCGTGGCCCTGGCCGGCGAGGCGCCGGAGGGGTTCGAGCCGTCGTGGGCCGGCGAGTGGCGGCACGGCCCGGACGCGGTGACGCGGGCGGCCGGGGCCGAGGGCGTCGACGTGGTGGTCAACGGCCTCGTGGGCGTGGCGGGCCTGGAGCCGACGCTCCGGGCGCTCCGGGCCGGGCGGAGGCTGGCGCTGGCCAACAAGGAGTCGCTGGTCGCGGGGGGGGAGCTCGTCCTCGAGGCGCTGCGCCGCGGGGGCGGCGAGCTCGTGCCCGTGGACAGCGAGCACGCCGCCGTCCACCAGTGCCTGGCCGGCCGCGACGGCGGGGAGGTCCGGCGCATCGTCCTCACCGCGTCCGGGGGGCCGTTCCGCGAGACGCCGGCCGACCGGCTGGCGGACGTGACCCCGGAGGACGCCCTCGACCACCCCACCTGGGACATGGGCCGGAAGATCACCGTCGACTCGGCCACCCTGGCCAACAAGGCCCTCGAGGTCATCGAGGCGCACTTCCTCTTCGGGGTGCCGTACGACGACATCGACGTCGTCGTGCACCCCCAGTCGGTGGTCCACTCCATGGTGGAGCTCCGGGACGGGACGGTGCTGGCGCAGCTCGGCGAGCCCGACATGGAGCTGCCCATCCTCCACGCGCTGGCTCACCCCGAGCGGGTGGAGGACGACGTGACGCCTTTCGACCCCGTCGAGGCCGGCCCCCTGACCTTCGAGCCCCCGCGCCGGGAGGACTTCCCGCTGCTGGACCTGGGGGTGCGGGCCGGACGGGAGGGGGGGGCGGCGCCGGCGATCTTCAACGCCGCCAACGAGGTGGCGGTCCAGGCCTTCCTGGAGGGGAGGCTGGACTTCCCGGGGGTGCCCCGCGTGGTCGAGGCCTGCCTCGACGCGCTGGGGGCGCCCCGCGTCGAAGGGGTGGAGGACGTCTGGGAGGCCGACCGCGCGGCCCGGGAGCGAGCCCGCGCGGCCGTGGCCCGGCGGGGCGGCGGCGCGGGAACCCGCGTCGCCCGCGAGGGTGAGACTCAGTAGGCCGGCCGGGCCTCCCGTCGAGGGGGGCGCCGGACGCAGCCCCGAGCCGGGCGCCGGCGCCCTCCCCGGGGCCCGAGCCGGCCCTCCGCCCGGGACCCGCCCCGCCTCCACTTCCCGAACGAGAGCCCCAGGGAGCCCTCCGGTACCGTGCTGACCACGCTTCTGGCCGCCGCCGTCGTCCTCGGCGTGCTGATCTTCGTGCACGAGCTCGGCCACTTCCTGGCGGCCAAGGCGGTGGACATCGCCGTCCCGCGCTTCTCCATCGGCCTCGGCCCGAAGATGACGGGCTTCCGGTGGGGCGAGACCGAGTACGTGATCTCGTGGCTCCCCCTGGGCGGCTACGTGAAGATGGCGGGGATGGGCGAGGAGGAGGCCCTGGAGGGGATCGAGGGGCCGGCCGAGGAGGCGTCCCCGGGGGACGGGGAGGACGGCCGGTCGTCCGCGGGGGACGCGGGCGGCGGCCCCCGCGACGCGGAGAGCGGCGGCGGCGAGGGCTGGGACCCGGAGCGGGGCTTCGAGAGCAAGCCCCTGTGGGCGCGGTTCTTCGCCGTCTCGGCCGGGGTGCTGATGAACTTCCTCTTCGCCGCGGTCGCCTTCGCGGCCATCGCCGGCGTGTGGGGCGTCAGCGGGGAGCAACCCCCGGTCGTGGCCGAGGTGCAGGAGGAGCTGCTGCCGCCGTCGGCCCTCGAGCTGGCCCGGCTTCCGCCCGGGACCCGGGTCGAGGCGGTGGAGGGCAGGGCCGTGGAGACGTTCCAGGACGTGCGGCTCCGGCTCGGTTCGGTGCCGTCCGGGTCGGCGACCGTGACCCTCGGGGACGGCAGCACCGTCGAGGTGCCGATCCCGGAGGACGACTCGCTCCGCAGCCGGCTCGTCGGGGCCCTGCGGGCGCCGTCGGGCCTGCCCCCGGAGATCGGCGAGGTG
>CAYZLN010000018.1:5083-9205 GCA_964479295.1 uncultured Gemmatimonadota bacterium | reverse complement strand
GGAGCTGCGGGCCGCTGCGCACCCTCCGCACGAGCTCCCGCACGTCGAAGACCGGGGTCGGCCGGTCCTGGACGGCCACCTCGAGCACCCCCCGGAAGCCGTGGTCGTCGAGGGCCTCCGAGACCCTGCGGCGCGCCAGCCCGGGCTCGTTGCACTTCTCGCTCAGATGGGCCAGCAGCACCCCGCTGAGGTCGGGGTGGGCCAGCTCGGCGGCCAGCTCGGCCGCCGTCCGGTTGGAGAGGTGGCCGCGGCTGCTCCCGATGCGGTTCTTCACCGACCAGGGATAGGGGCCCTCGCGGAGCATGACTTCGTCGTGGTTGGCCTCGAGCACCAGGAAGTGGCTGCCGGCCAGGGCGTGCTTCACCGGCGACGTGGGCCGCCCGAGGTCGGTGGCGAGGCCGAGCTTGAGCCGGGTCTGCACGTCGAGGACGGCCACCGCCAGGGGGTCGGCCGCGTCGTGGCAGGTGAGGAAGGGCCGGAACTCCAGCCGGCCGAGCCGGAACGGGTCGCCGGGCTCGAAGACCTCGACCTGCTCCTCCCCCCGCAGCAGGTCCCGGCACGCCTCCAGCGTGGCGGGGCTCATGTGGAGGGGCCATCCCCAGCGCCGGGCCGCCACGCCCACGCCCGAGGTGTGGTCCCGGTGCTCGTGGGTGACGACCACGGCCCGGATCGAGGCGGGGTCGACGCCCAGCCGCTCGAGGCGGAGCGCGATCTGGCGGCCGCTGAAGCCGGCGTCCACGAGCACCCGGGTCGACCCCGCCTCGACGAAGACGGAGTTCCCGTCGCTGCCGCTCCCCAGGCTCGCGACCTTCACGGGGCGCCCCCCTCGCGGCGCCCGCGGGCCTCCTCCCACACGGCCGAGAGCCACTCGCGGGCGCCGGGCCCCATCTCGACGTCCCGCCGGCCCATGACCGTCCCGGCCGTCTCCAGGAAGGCGTCCTTCCGGTAGACGCCGGCCCCGGGCCCGGCGCCCCAGGCGAAGGGCGGCACCCACTTCGGCGGCCGGACGGCGCCGAAGACGTTGGCGCCGGCGCCCGCGGCGGCGCCCGTGGGGAGCAGGGTGCCGATGGCGGTCCTCACGTGGTCGCCGAGCAGGCACCCCAGCTTGAGGAGGCCGGTCTCGCGGTCCCCGTCAGGCCCGGCCAGGCGGACGGGTCCGTAGTTGTTCTTCAGGTCGCTGTTGGTGGTCCCGGCGCCGAGGTTCACCCACCGGCCCAGGAGGGCGTGGCCCAGGTGGCCGGCGTGCGCCTTGTTCACCCACCCGAGGGCCGTCGTCTCGGCCACCTCGCCCCGCAGCTTGCTCACCGGGCCGGTGGAGAGGGGGCCCAGGGGGCCGCCCAGCAGGCGGCTGTCCCGGCCCGCGTACAGGGGGCCGGCCAGCCGGGCGCCGGAGAGGACCTCGACGCCGGGCCCGAGCCACACCGGGCCGTCCCGGAGGTCGAGGTGGACCCCCGGCTCCAGGCGCACGCCCTCCTCCAGGTGGAGGGCCGCCCCGCCGTCGCGGGTGACGCCCTCGGGCAGCTCCCCGGCCCCGACGCGGGCGTCCTCCGGGGCCAGCAGCCCCGCGTCGGCGGCCGTCCGCTCCATGCCGTCCCGCACGATCTCCCAGACGGCCCCGAGCAGGCGGCCGTCCACCGCCGCCTCGCCCCCGCCGGGCAGGGGGGCGGGTCGCTCGACCCAGGCGGCCTCCGGCGCCGGGCGCCCGGCCGGGAGCCAGCAGCCGGCGGGCCGCCCGTCGGCCCGCAGCAGCGCCGGGCCGTCGGGGGGCTCGAACCGGGCCCCGTCGGCGGGGACCAGGCGGGAGGAGAGGAGGAGGCGGCCCTCGTCGTCGGGGAGGCCGGCGTGCGGCACCACGGGCGGCGCCCCGGCCTCCTCGTACGCCGAGAGCCAGGGGCGGGTGAGGAGGCCGTCGGCCGCCCGGCCCGCGAAGCGCTCCAGCCGCTCCCTCAGCAGCAGCGCCCCGAACCGGAGCTCGGAGATCGGTCGGCTGAGGGCGAAGGGCGCCCAGCCGTCGGCCTCCCGGTCGTCGAAGAGGTAGAGCTTCACCCCGAGTCGGGCGACTCGTCGGTGGGCGACGGCCCGCCGATGGCCGAGAGGAGCTTCTTGAGCTCGGGGGCCTTCTCGCGGCTGGTCACCAGGGTCTGGCCGCCGCTCCGCACCACCACGAGGTCGTCCACGCCGTAGACCGCCAGCCGGCCGTCCTCCGACCAGACGATGTTGCCGGAGCCCTCGACCACGTCGGCGTCGCCGACGGTGGCGTTCCCGGCGTCGTCGGCGGGCAGGGCGCGGCCCACCGCGTTCCACACCCCCAGGTCGTCCCACTGGAAGGTCGCCTCCACGACGCCGACCTCCGGGGCCCGCTCCATCACCGCCACGTCGACGCTCACCGGGTCCACGCGCCCGAAGAAGCCCTCGGGGTCGCCCTCCTCGAGCCGGTCCAGGCCGCTCGTGAGCTCGGGGGCCCGGTCGCGGACGACCCGGAGGAAGTCGTCGGCCCGCCAGGCGAAGAGGCCGGTGTTCCACAGGTACTCGCCCGAGTCGACGTACCGGCGGGCCCAGTGGCGGCCCGGCTTCTCGACGAACTCCTCGACCTCGTGGACGCGCTCCGCCAGCTCGGCGCCCAGGTGGACGTAGCCGAAGCCGGTGTCGGGGCGGGTCGGCCGCACGCCGATGCAGAAGAGGCGCCCGCCCTCCCGCGCGGCGCGGACGGTGTGCCGGGCGGTCTCGACGAAGGCCTCGGGGGGCGCGATCCGGTGGTCGGCGTGGAGCGAGACCATCACCGCCTCGGGGTCGCGGCGGTGGATGTCGTGGGCGGCCCAGGTGAGGGCGGGCCCGGTGCCCCGCGCCGCCGGCTCGGCCATGAAGTGCTCCTCCCCGAGGTCGGGGAGCACCTCGCGCAGCAGCGAGAGCAGCTCGCGGCCGGCCACGAGCCGCACCCGCTCGCGGCCGGCCACGGCGACGGCGCGCTCGACGGCCTCCGCCACCAGCGGCCGGCCCTCGGTCCCCAGCGGCAGGAGCTGCTTGGGGCGGTCGGGGCGGGAGGCCGGCCACAGCCGGGTGCCCGTACCGCCCGCCAGGACCACGGCCCAGGTCTCGCCCTCGCTCACGACGCGCAGCTCCTCCTCGCCTCTCCGTTCGGCGGACTCCGGCCGCGGGCGCTCCGGGCCGGTCCGGGGGACGCGGGCCCCGTCGTCCGCCGCTCCCCGCCGGCGCGGAGGCCCCGCGGACGACGGTGCGAAGTGTAGAGGCGGGGAGCAGGGTCGTCAAGCACGATGGGCCGAAAGTCCCCGTAGAATCGGGGGTTCCCGTCGCTTGACACCCGCTGGCGGCCGCCCGATCTTCTGCGGCGAGCCCGCGTCTCGCAACCGAAGGCCTCCGGGGGCCCCTTGCGCAAGATCTCCCTCCTCTTCCTCGCCGTGATCCTGGCCGTCGTTCTGCAGGCGTGCTTCGACAGCACCAGCCCGACCCTCCGGGACGTGCCCGAGGAGCCCACCGAGGTCACGGTCTTCGACTTCGACGACTCGTCGGTCCGCGATCCCTCGGCCTTCGACATCGTCTCGGCGCAGAGGGTGCGGACCGACCAGACCGCGGGCTGGGACTTCCTCTTCGCGGTCCGGGACGACGGCACGCCCGAGCTCCGGCCCCGGGGGCAGGTGACCGGCGACGGGGCGATGTCCGGGCTCCAGGTCGTGCAGGCCGGCTTTGAGGCCCTCGACGAGGCCCCCGAGGGCGGGTACAGCACCACCAGCGCCGTGGCCGTGGCGGAGGGGGACGTCCTGGCGGGCCGCAGCCGGAGCGACCCGTGCCGCCAGTTCATGAAGATGGAAGTCCTCTCGGTGGACGCGGCCGAGGGCGTCCTGACCTTCCGGCACCTGATCAACCCCAACTGCGGGGGACGCAACCTGGTGCCGGGGACGAGCGACTGATGAGAGGACGGCGCGCGCGGCGTTGACGCTCCGAGTCTGATGCTCGACATCAAGCAGGTCCGGTCGGAGCCGGGGGCGGCCCGGGAGCGCCTCGCCCGTCGGGGGGACCCCGAGATCCTGGAGCGGCTCGACCGGGCGCTCGAGCTCGACCGGCGCCGCCGTGACCTCATCGGCGAGGTGGAGGAGCTGCGGGCCG
>CAYZLN010000018.1:0-4983 GCA_964479295.1 uncultured Gemmatimonadota bacterium | reverse complement strand
CGGCCGGAAGCCCTCCTTCGACTTCGATCCGCTCCCGCACTGGGAGCTGGGCGAGCGGATGGGGATCCTCGACCTCGAGCGGGGGGCGAAGATCGCCGGGTCGGGCTTCCCGATGCTGAAGGGCGACGGGGCCCGGCTGCAGCGGGCCCTGGCCACCTGGATGGTGGACCTCCACCGCGACGAGCACGGATACCGGGAGGTCACGCCCCCGTTCATGGTGAACCGGGAGGCGATGCTGGGCACCGGCCACCTCCCGAAGTTCGAGGACGACGCCTACCGGACGGAGCCCGACGACCTCTTCCTGGTGCCCACCGCCGAGGTGCCGGTGACGAACATGCACCGGGACGAGATCCTGGAGCCCGACGCGCTGCCGCTCCGCTACGTCGCCTACACGCCGTGCTTCCGCCGGGAGGCCGGCTCGGCGGGACGCGACACCCGGGGCCTGCTGCGGGTCCACCAGTTCGACAAGGTCGAGCTGGTCCGGCTGGAGCGGCCGGAGGCGTCGGAGGAGGCGCTGGAGCGCCTCACCGGCCACGCCGAGCGGGTGCTGGAGGCGCTGGGCCTGCCCTACCGCCGCATCCTCCTGCCGACGGGCGACCTGGGCTTCGGCAACGCCATCACCTACGACCTCGAGGTGTGGTCGGCCGGGGTGGGGGAGTGGCTGGAGGTCTCGAGCTGCTCGCTCTACGGCGACTACCAGGCGCGGCGGGCGAACGTCCGCTTCCGGCCGGAGCCCCACGCCGGCCCCGAGTTCGTCCACACGCTCAACGGCTCGGGCGTGGCGCTGGCCCGGACGATGGTCGCCCTGCTGGAGAACGGCCAGCGCGAGGACGGGACCGTCGAGCTGCCCGAGCCGCTGCATCCCTACATGGGCCGGGGAACGCTCGAGATGCCGTGATCCTCCCGGCCGGCTCGCCCCGGGCGCGTCCTGCAGGTCCGGGGCCGGCTCCGGCGGCCGCCCCCGAGGGGAGGGCGCCGTGACGCGCAGGGTGATCTCGGTGGCCGTGGCGGTGGTGTCGCTGGCGGTGCTGGTCTTCTTCCTGGTCTACACCCACCAGATGGAGGAGACGCTCCGCCGCGACGCCCGGGTCTTCGGCCGCATCTACGCCAACGCCTTCGTGGGGGTGTCGGCCGAGGACTCGGCGCAGGTCAACGAGGCGCTCTTCAACATCCTCGAGCAGAGCCTGAGGCTCCAGGTCCCGGTGGTCCTGACAGACCCCGCCACCGGCCGGCCCACCTCGGCGGCCAACCTCCCCTTCGACTACGACATGGACGACCCGGAGAGCCGCGACCGGGTCCGGGAGTACGTCGACCGCCTCGACGCCCGGATCGAGCCCTCCCGGCTCACGGGGTACGGGCTCACGATCCACTTCGGCGAGCCCCTCTTCCTGGCCCGTTTCCGCTGGGTCCCCTGGCTGACGGTGGCCGTCCTCCTGGTGACGGTGGGGGGCGGAGGGTGGATGATCTACACCTCGTTCCAGGGCGAGCGCGAGCGGATCTGGTCGGCCATGGCCCGGGAGTCGGCCCACCAGATGGGTACGCCCCTGAGCTCGCTGGTGGGGTGGCTGGAGCAGCTCCGCGAGCGGGGCGCCGGCGAGGGAGCGGGGGAGGGCGCGGAGGTGGACCTGGTGCGCGAGATGGAGGCGGACGTCGACCGGCTCCTCAAGGTGTCCCGCCGCTTCGAGCTCATCGGCCACAGCCCGGACCTGGAGCCGGTCCGGGTCCGCGGCGTCATGGAGCGGCTCGAGGAGTACTTCTCGGTCCGCCTGCCCACGCTCGGCAGCGCCGTCCGGTTCCGGATCGAGATCCCCGACGACGCCCCGCCGGTCCGGGGCAACGAGACGCTCCTGGAGTGGGCCTTCGAGAACCTCGTGAAGAACGCCCTCGACGCCCTGGCCGGCGAGGAGGGCGAGATCCGGATCGACTACGTCGGGACGAGGGGGGGGGACGCGGTCTTCCGGGTCTCCGACACCGGCCCCGGCGTGGACCCGGAGGTCCGGAAACGATTGTTCGAGATCGGTGTCACGACTAAGGAGCGTGGATGGGGCGTCGGGCTGTCGCTCACCCGGCGGATCATCTCGGCGATGCACGGCGGCGAGATCGAGCTGGAGCCCGGCGACGGCGGGGCCACCTTCCGGGTGGAGCTGCCGGCGGCGGAGGGGGCGGCGTGAGCGCGGCGCCGTCCGCCCGGTCCCGCGGCGTCGGGCCGGGGGCGGCGGGACGGCGCCGTTCCGGGGGGCCGGGCGCAGGGCCTCCCGCCCGGAGGCCCGACCCCGCCGCCGCGTCGACGCCCGTCCGCGCAGACGACGACGTGACGACCCACCCCGAGCCCACGGCCCCCTGATGGATCTCCCGCTCAACCCCCAGCAGCGCGCCGCCGTCGAGCACGGCGAAGGCCCTCTCCTGGTGCTGGCGGGCGCGGGCTCCGGCAAGACCCGGGTGCTGACCGCCCGGGTGGCGAGGCTCCTCGAGCGCGGGATCCCGCCCCGCCGGGTGCTGGCCGTCACCTTCACCAACAAGGCGGCCTCCGAGATGCGTGAGCGCATCGCCGCCCTCGTGGGCGAGGAGCCCCGGGGGCTGTGGGCGGCCACCTTCCACTCGCTGGGCGCCCGGATCCTGCGCCGCGAGGCCGATCTCACGCCCCGCGACCGCAACTTCACCATCTACGACCGGGACGACTCCCTCCGCACCGTCGAGCGCGCCATGGAGGACGCCGGGGTCGACCCGGACCGCTGGTCCCCCTCCTCGGTGCTGAACCGGATCTCCGACGCCAAGAACGAGCTGATCGGCCCCGGCGAGTTCGGCCGCGAGAGCTTCGACCTGCTGGGCCGGCGGGTGGAGGAGGTCTACCCCGCCTACGAGAATCACCTCCGCCGGGCCAACGCCTTCGACTTCGACGACCTCCTCTTCCACGCGGTCCGGCTTCTGGAGGAGGTGGACGAGGCGCGGGAGCGGTACGCCGGCCGCTTCCTCCACGTCCTGGTGGACGAGTACCAGGACACCAACCACGCCCAGTACAGGATGGTGCGGGCCCTGGTCCAGCGGCACGGCAACCTCTGCGTGGTGGGCGACGACGACCAGTCGATCTACGGCTGGCGGGGCGCGGACCTGAGGAACATCCTCGACTTCGAGCGCGACTTCCCGGGGGCCGAGGTGGTGCGGCTGGAGGAGAACTACCGCTCCACGTCCTCCATCCTCCGGGTGGCCAACACGGTCATCGAGAACAACGCCGACCGGAAGCCCAAGGAGCTCCACACGGCCCGCGGGGAGGGCGAGCCCGTGGACGTCGTGGAGGTGCCGGACGAGAAGGGCGAGGCCCGGTGGACGGCCCGTCGCGTCCGCCGCCTCCGGGAGGACGAGGGCCGCGAGCCGGGCGACTTCGCCGTCCTGTACAGGACCAACGCCCAGTCGCGGCCGTACGAGGAGGCGCTCCGGCGCGAGGGGATCCCGTACAGGGTGGTCGGGGGCGTCCGGTTCTACGAGCGGCGGGAGATCAAGGACGTCCTCGCCTACCTCCAGCTCGCGGTCAACCCGGTCGACGACGCCGCCTTCCTGCGGGTGGTCAACTGGCCGCGCCGCGGGGTGGGGTCGGTGACGCTGGACCGGCTCGCCGGGGCGCGGCGGGTGGAGGAGAGCCTGCTGGAGGCGGCGGAGCGCGCCGAGGAGATCCCCGACCTCCCCTCCCGGGGCGCCAGCTCGCTGGCCGAGTTCGCGGACGAGGTCCGGGAGCTCCACCGCCTCCAGCGCGAGGCCCCGGCCGAGGACGTGGTCCGGGAGGCGATCGACCGGTTCGGCGTCCGCGAGGCGCTGGCGTCGGAGGACGACGGCGAGGAGCGGATCGAGAACGTCGACGAGCTGGTGGCCGGCGTGGCGGAGTTCGACCCCGACGAGGTCGCCGAGGGGGCGGCGGAGGGGGCGAGCGAGCTGGAGCTCTTCCTGCAGCACGTGGCCCTGCTCTCCGACATCGACCGCCACGACGCGGCCGGGACCGTGTCGCTGATGACGCTCCACAACGCCAAGGGGCTCGAGTTCCCCGTGGTCTTCGTCGGCGGCGTGGAGCGGGGCCTCTTCCCGCTGGGACGGGCCGAGGACTCGCGGGAGGAGTACGAGGAGGAGCGCCGCCTCTTCTACGTCGGGGTGACCCGGGCCATGGACCGCCTCTTCCTCACCCACGCCCGCCGCCGGTGGCGGGCGGGGTCGGGCAGCGACATGGCCCCGTCGCCCTTCCTCGACGAGATCCCCGACGGGCCGGTGCGCCGACGGACCGCGGGGAGCCGTCTCTCGGGACGCGGAGGGCCGGCGGACGGGGGGGGCGGTTCGGGGGACGGCGCCGGCCGGCCCGCCGGCACGTCGTCCGGATCGGACTTCCCGTGGCGGCGGGGCGGGGGCGACGGGTCGGGCGACGGCGCCGGCCCGGACGACGGGGACGGCGCCGCCGGCGACGCCATCACCTACGACTACGGCGACAGCCAGGAGCGCCTCTCCCTGGAGCCGGGCGAGCGGGTCGTCCACCCCCGGTTCGGGTCGGGAACGGTGAGCGCGGTGAGCGGGAGCGGGCGCTCGACGAAGGCGGAGATCGACTTCGACGACGCGGGCACCAAGAAGGTCATGGTGGCGCACGCCGACCTGCGCCCGGCCTGACGGCGCGAGGGGCCACGCCGACCGCGACGAGGGGACCGGTACGAATGGACGACGTCGACGAGGACCTGACGCGCCGCGTCGCCGAGCTCGCCCGCCTCGAGCTCGACGACCGGGAGGTGGGGACGCTGGCGCGGGAGCTGGGGACCATCCTGGGCCACTTCGACGACCTCGCGGCCGTCGAGCCCGCGTCCGGCCGTTCCTCGGTGCACGGCGAGCTGTCGCCCCGGCTTCGGGCCGACGTGCCCTCGGCCGACCCCTTGACCCGGGGCCCGGAGGAGCTGGCCCCCGGGTGGCGCGAGGGCTTCTTCGTCGTGCCCCGCCTCTCGGCCATGGGCCCGGAGG
>CAYZLN010000017.1:11088-16874 GCA_964479295.1 uncultured Gemmatimonadota bacterium | reverse complement strand
GCCGTGGCGGCGGTAGCTTCGGTCTTGTGAACGGATTCACAAGGCCGAGATGACACGTCTGGGGATCTCCGAGTCCACGGTCCGGCGCCTCTCCGTCTACCTCCGTCTCCTCCGGGAGCTCGGCCGCGACGGGCGGGAGGTGGTGTCCAGCCAGGAGCTGGCCGAGCGCAGCGGCACCACCTCCGCGCAGGTCCGGAAGGACCTCAGCCTCTTCGGGTCGTTCGGCAAGCGCGGCCGGGGGTACGACGTCGGCCAGCTCCGGTCGACGCTCGAGGAGATCCTGGGCCTCGGCCGTCTGTGGCGCGTGGCCCTGGCGGGCGTGGGCAAGATCGGCGGGGCCCTTCTCGGCTACGAGGACCTGGAGCGCCGCGGCTTCGAGATCGTGGCCGCCTTCGACACCGACCCGGAGAAGATCGGCCGGACGGTCTTCGGCGTGGAGGTCGACGCCCTCGATCGCCTCGAGGAGGTCGTCGTCGACCGCGGGGTGGAGATGGCGATCGTCGCCACGCCGCCGGACGCGGCCCAGAGGGTCAGCGACCGCCTGGTGGAGGCCGGCGTCCGGGGGCTGCTGAACTTCGCCCCGGTCCGGCTCGAGGTCCCCTCCGGCGTGGCCGTCCGGAGCATGGACGTCGCCCTGGAGATGGAGGGGCTGAGCTTCGCCCTCTCGTACGGCGACGAGGAGGACGACCGGTGAACGGGGACGGCGCGGGCGCCCGGGTGGAGAGCGAGATCGGGCCCCTCGAGACGGTCCTCTGCCACGCGCCCGGCCCCGAGCTCGCCGTGGTCACGCCCGAGAACCGGGAGGACTACCTCTTCGACGACATCCTCGACCTGGAGCGGGCCCGCAGGGAGCACTCCCGCTTCGTGGCGGTCCTGGAGCGCTTCGCCGACGTCCTCGAGGTGACCGACCTGCTGGAGGAGGTGCTGGCGGACCCGGAGGCCCGGGCCTCGCTGCTGGGCAACGCCGACCCGGCGTTCCGCGAGCGGGCCGAGGAGGCGGCGCCGGGCGACCTGGCCCGGCTGCTGGTGGAGGGGGAGGAGAGCCACGGCGGCGGCCTGGCCGGCCTGCTGAACGAGGCGGGCTACACGCTGCCCCCGCTGCCCAACCTCTTCTTCACCCGGGACGCCGGGGCGGTGCTGGGCGACCGGGCGCTCGTGGCGGCGATGCGGCACGACGTGCGCTGGACGGAGGAGGCCATCGTCCGGACCCTCTTCCGGCGCCACCCGGCCCTCTCGAACGAGGGGATGCTGTACGACGGCACGCAGGAGCGACGGCTGAACACGAGCCTCGAGGGCGGCGACGTCCACGTCCTGCGCGACGACCTCCTCCTGCTCGGGCTCTCGGAGCGGACGACGGCCGCCGGGATCGACGTCCTCTGCGACCGGCTCCTGGAGGGGACGTCCTTCCGGGACGTGCTGGTGGTGATCCTCCCCCGCCACCGCACGTCGATCCACCTGGACATGATCTTCACGATGATCGACCGGGGGCTGTGCTGCGTCTATCCGCCGTATTTCCTGGGGCCCACGCGGCTGCCGGTCCTGCGGGTCTCCGAGAGGTCGGAGAGGATGCACGAGGAGGAGGACCTCTTCACGGCCCTCGACGACCTGGGGCTGCCGCTCGAGCCGGTGCGCTGCGGGGGGGAGCGCCGCACGATGCAGGACCGGGAGCAGTGGGCGAGCGGGTGCAACCTCTTCGCCGTGGCGCCGGGGCAGCTCGTCGCCTACGACCGGAACGAGCACACCCTGGAGGCGCTGGAGCGCGAGGGCGGGCTCCGGGTCGTGCCGGCCGTCGACTTCCTCACGGGCGACGCCGAGGTGGCGGAGGACGGCCGCTTCGTGCTCACCTTCGAGGGCACCGAGCTCGTCCGCGGAGGGGGCGGCCCCCGATGCATGACGCTGCCGGTCGCGCGGGGGCCGGCGGGCCTGTGACGGGGGGGCGGCCGACCGGCGGCGAGGTCGTCGGCGGGTTCGGCGCCCTCGTGGACCCGGGCCGGAGCGACGCGCCGCAGAGCGAACAGGGAGGCGAGGTCGGCCGATGCTGATCTACGACGGCGACGACATGATGGTGGCCACCGTGGAGGCGGGGCGCCTGCGGCTGGACGGCGGCGCCATGTTCGGGGTGGTGCCGCGCCCGCTCTGGGAGCGCCGGATCGAGCCGGACGACCGGAACCGCATCCCGCTGGCGATGCGGTGTCTGCTGATCCGGACGCCGGAGGCCACGGCCCTGGTGGACACCGGGATCGGCCACAAGGAGGACGAGAAGTTCGAGGGGATCTACGGGGTCGAGAACGAGGGCGACCCCACGCGGCTCGAGGACGGCCTGCGGGCCTGGGGCGTGGAGCCGGAGGACGTGGACCTGGTGCTCTGCACCCACCTCCACTTCGACCACGCCGGCGGGGCGACGGTGCGCGGCGAGGACGGGGAGGTCCGGCCGGCCTTCCCCTCGGCCCGGTACGTGATCCGCCGGGGGGAGTGGGAGTTCGCCCACCGGGACAACGAGCGCATCCAGGCCAGCTACCTGAGCCACAACTTCGACCCGCTGGAGGAGGCCGGGGTCGTCGACTTCGTCGAGGAGGACACCGAGGTGCTGGACGGCGTCCGGATGGTGCGGACGCCCGGACACACCCCCCACCACCAGTCGGTGGTCGTCGAGGCCGGCGACGACGTGCTCTTCTACCCGGCGGACCTGGCGCCCACGCAGGCGCATATACCACTACCCTGGATCATGGGGTACGACGTGGAGCCCCTGGCCACCCTCGAGTCGAAGCGGACGTGGCTGAGCCGGGCCGGCCGCGGGGAGTGGGTGGTGATCTTCGAGCACGACCCGGAGGTGGCCTACGGCTGGGCCCGCCCGGCGGAGGACCGGGACGGCTGCGAGCTGGTCAGCCCCCGGGAGGAGGAAGGCCCCCCGGAGGAGGACGGATCCTCCGAAGGGCCGACGCCCGCGGCCGGCGACGGCCGCCCGGAGGGGCGGGGCTAGCCGGACGACCCGGCGCGTCCGCCGGGGGCGGGTCGGCGGCCGGCTCCGCCCGGGGCCGGCGCCCGGGCCCGTGGCGGTGCAGGAGGCGACGACGAGAGACCGAGCCCGAGGGGAGCGACATAGATGAGCGACGACGACAGGACGCCGGTGATCGTGAGCGCCGCCCGGGTGCCCACGGGGAGGTTCCTCGGGGCGCTCTCGGGCCTGGAGGCCCCCGACCTCGGGGCCCGGGCCATCGAGGCCGCCGTGGAGCGCTCCGGGGTCGACCCGGACGACATCGAGGACGTGATCGTGGGCAACGTCGTCCAGGCCGGGGTGGGGCAGGCCCCGGCCCGGCAGGCCGCCATCGCGGGCGGCGTGCCCGAGGACGTGCCGGCGGTGACGATCAACAAGGTCTGCGGCTCGGGCCTGAAGGCGGTCATGCTGGCCGCCCAGGCCGTGCGCGCGGGGGACGCCGGCGTCGTCGTCGCCGGCGGCATGGAGTCGATGTCCAACGCCCCGTACCTGCTCCGGGGCCACCGCGAGGGCGTGAAGCTCGGCGACGACGAGCTGGTCGACGGCGTCGTCCACGACGGGCTCTGGTGCTCCTTCGGGGAGTGCCACATGGGAGGCCACGCCGAGTACACCGCCGACGAGGCGGGCATCGGCCGCGAGGAGCAGGACCGCTTCGCGCTGGAGAGCCACCGGAAGGCGGTCCGGGCCATCGACGAGGGCGAGTTCGACGACGAGGTCGTGCCCGTCGAGGTGCCCGGACGGAGAGGCGACGTGGAGACCGTCGAGGTGGACGAGCCGCCCCGGCGGGACACGTCGATGGAGCGCCTCTCGCAGCTCCCGCCGGCCTTCGGGGCCGACGCCCCCGACGACGTCGACGAGCTGACCGTCACGGCGGGGAACGCGCCGGGCCTCAACGACGGGGCGGCGGCCACCGTGGTGACCTCCCGGGCGTACGCCGAGGCCCGTGGACTGGACATCCTGGCTTCGGTGTCGGAATATTCGGTCGGGGCCACGGCCCCCGAGGACCTCTTCTTCGCCCCGGTCGTGGCGGTCCGCGACCTGATGGACCGGGAAGGCACGACCATCGACGACTACGAGCTCGTGGAGATGAACGAGGCGTTCGCGGTGCAGGTGCTGGCCGACGTGCAGGAGCTGGGGATCGACCGGGAGCGCCTGAACGTCCGCGGGGGGGCGGTGGCCCTGGGGCACCCCATCGGGGCCTCCGGAGCGCGCATCCTGACCACGCTGCTCTATGCGATGCGGGACCGCGGGGCGCGGAAGGGCCTGGCGACCCTGTGCCTCGGCGGCGGCAACGCCGTGGCCATGAGCGTGGAGCGGCCGTGACCGGCCGCGTCGACGGAACGGCTCCCGCCCTCCCCCTGACGGGCTCGCCGGCGGCCAGATGGGCGGCGGGTATCGTCGGGTTCGCGGCGCTCACGGCCCTGGGGGCCCGGGTGGCGGTTCCGCTCCCCGGGACGCCGGTGCCCTTCACCTTCCAGGTGCTGGCGGTGCTTCTGGCCGGCTACCTGCTGGGGCCCACCGCCGGCGCGGCGAGCCAGGCCCTCTACCTGGCCGCCGGCGTCGCGGGCCTGCCGGTCTTCGCCGCCGGGGGCGGGGCGGGCTACCTGCTCGGCCCCACCGGGGGCCACCTGATGGCCTTCCCGCTGGCGGCCGCCCTGGTGGGGGTGGCGACGACCCGCCGCTCCGGCGTGGCCTGGCACGCCGCGGGCCTGGCGGCCGGCGTGGCGGCCGTCTACCTGGGCGGGGCGGCCTGGCTGGGCCTGGTGGTGGGCGGCGAGGCGGCCTTCGCGGCCGGGGTGGCCCCCTTCCTGGCGATGGACGCGCTCAAGGCTGCGCTGGCCCTGGCCATCGGCCGGAGCGTGTCGTCGCCGGCCCGGCGCTTCTTCGGGGCGTGACCCGCCCTTCCGGCCCCGGGGGCGGAGGGCGCCCGTGAGCGTCTTCCGGTCGCGGACGGGCCGGATCCGGTGGGGCTGGAGGCTCGGCCTCTTCCTGCTGGTGTTCCTGGCCGCGCTGCTCGTGGCGGGCCTGGTGCTCGCGCAGGTGCGGCCGGGCTGGTCGGAGGGCCTGGGCATGATCGTCGGGGCGGCCGTCTCGGCGGGGGCCGCCCTCCTGGCGAGCTGGGTCCTGGCCGAGAAGGTCGAGGGGCTGCCGCTGGCCGCCCTGGGCCTGCCCGTCGACGGGCTGCTGCCCCGGGAGCTCGGCCGGGGCTTCCTGGTCGGGGTCGTCCTGATCGGCCTCGCGGTGGCCGCGATGGCGGCGGCGGGGTGGGTGAGCTGGACGCTCGAGCCGGACGGCTTCGCCCCCGGCCCCTTCCTCGTCGCCCTGGCCGAGGTCACGGTCTTCCTGGCCGTCGCGGCGTTCCTCGAGGAGCTCGTGTTCCGCGGCTACCCCTTCCAGGTGACGGCCGAGGCCCTCGGGGGCGGTTGGGCCCTCGCCCTCACGTCGGCGGCCTTCGCCGTCGCCCACGCCTGGAACCCGGGGCTCGGCCCGGATGCCCTGCTGGAGGGGGCGTCGCTGGCCAGGCTCCTGCCGCTGATCAACATCGGCCTGGCCGGGCTCGTCCTCGGGCTCGCGTACTGGCGGACCTACAGCCTCTGGTTCGCCACCGGCGTCCACCTTGGGTGGAACTGGACGATGGGCTTCGCCGCCGACCTCCCGGTGAGCGGCCTGGAGCCGGGCGCCCCGGGCTACGGGCTCTTCGAGACCCCGGGGTTCGACGCCGTGGTGCAGGGGCCCGAGCTCTGGACCGGCGGGAGCTTCGGCCCGGAGGGCGGGCTGATGGTGACGGCGG
>CAYZLN010000017.1:0-10988 GCA_964479295.1 uncultured Gemmatimonadota bacterium | reverse complement strand
GGCGACGTGACGGCCGGAGAGGTCGACGAGGCGGGGGTCGTGGGCGCGGGCACCATGGGGAACGGCATCGCCCACGTCTTCGCGGTGGCCGGCATCCCCGTCCGCCTGGTGGACGTGGACCCCGACGCGCTCGCCGCGGCGCTGGAGACGGTCGAGGCGAACCTGGCCCGGCAGGTGGAGAAGGGCGTCGTCGACGAGGCGGAGGCCGCCCCGGCGCTCGAGCGCATCACCACCTCGACGGAGATGGAGCACGTGGCGGGGGCCGACGTCGTGGTGGAGGCCGCGCCGGAGGTCGCCGACCTCAAGCACGACATCTTCGAGGAGCTCTCGGACGTCTGCCCGGAGGAGGCCGTGCTGGCCTCCAACACCAGCTCGCTCTCGATCACCGAGATCGCCTCCCACGCCGAGCGGCCCGGGCGGGTCGTCGGGATGCACTTCATGAACCCGGTCCCGGTCATGGAGCTGGTGGAGGTGATCCGGGGGCTGGAGACCACCGACGAGGCGACGGAGCTCGCCCTCGACCTGTGCCGGCGCCTCGGGAAGACCCCGGTGGAGGTGAACGACTACCCCGGGTTCGTCTCCAACCGGATCCTCATGCCCATGATCAACGAAGCGGTGTACGCCCTCATGGAGGGGGTGGCCGGGCCGGAGGCCATCGACACCGTCATGGAGCTCGGCATGAACCACCCGATGGGCCCGCTCCGGCTCGCCGACCTCATCGGGCTGGACACCTGCCTGCACGTCTGCGAGGTGCTGCACCGCGACCTGGGCGACGACAAGTACCGCCCCTGTCCGCTGCTCCGGAAGTACGTGGCGGCGGGCCGCCTCGGGCGGAAGACGGGGCGCGGCTTCTACGAGTACGAGGAGTGAACACCCCCGTGATCGACGAGCTGCCCGGCATCGAGATGAGCGAGGAGCAGCGCCACATCTGCCGGCTGGCGCGCGACTTCGCCCGTGACGAGGTGCGGCCGGGGGCCGAGCGCCGGGACCGGGAGGAGGACGAGTTCGACCGGGAGATCGTCGACCGGCTGGGCGAGCTCGGCTTCCTGGGCATGCGGGTGCCGCCGGAGCACGGCGGCCTCGGCGCCGACATGCTCACCTACCTCTACGCGCTGGAGGAGATCGCCCGGGCGGACGCGTCGGTGGCCGTCTCCATGAGCGTCCACAGCTCGCTGCCCTGTCACCTCCTGGTCGAGCACGGCTCCGAGGAGCAGAAGGAGCGGTGGCTCGAACCCCTGGCCGAGGGCGAGCTGCTCGGGGCGTTCTCGCTGTCGGAGGCCGGCTCCGGCAGCGACGCCGCCAGCCTCGCGGCCGAGGCGGAGCGGGACGGCGACGGCTGGGTGCTCACAGGGGAGAAGATGTGGGTGACGAACGGCGAGGCGGCCGACGTCGTCGTCACCTTCGCCCGCACCGACGAGCCCGGCGACCGTCGGGGGAAGGACGGCATCGGGGCCTTCGTCGTGCCCACGGAGGCCGACGGCTGGCGCCCCCACAAGAAGGAGCGGAAGATGGGGCTGCGCGGCTCCGAGACCGTGTCCGTGCATCTCGACGACCTGCGGCTCGGGGACGGGCACCTTCTGGGCGAGCCCGACAAGGGGTTCCGGTACGCCCTCTCCGCGCTGGAGGGCGGCCGGCTCGGCATCGGCGCCCAGGCCGTGGGCATCGCGGCGGCGGCGCTGGACCACGCCCGGGACTACGCGGCCCAGCGCGAGCAGTTCGGCAGACCCGTCAAGGACTTCCAGGGGATGAAGTTCAAGCTGGCCGACATGACGCGCCGGGTCGAGGCGGCCCGGGCCTTGCTCCACAGGGCGGCGCGGGCCTACATGAAGGGCGATCCCCGCAGCCTCCTCCTCTCGAGCGCGGCCAAGCTGGAGGCCAGCGAGACGGCCATGGAGGTGAGCCGGGAGGCCGTGCAGACCTTCGGCGGCTACGGCTACGCCCGCGAGTACCCGGTGGAGCGCCTCTTCCGGGACGCGAAGATCACCGAGATCTACGAGGGCGCCAACGAGATCCAGCGCATCGTCATCTCGCGCGAACTCTTCTCCTGAACGCGAAGGACGGACCCGTGACCCATCCCGGCATCGAGGTCCCCGACTCGGCCGCGGCCGAGGAGAGGGGGCTCCGCTCGGGGGAGCTCTTCGACCTGCTGTCCGAGCACGGCCACGAGCAGGTGGTCTTCACGCACGAGCCCTCCTGCGGCTACAGGGGCATCATCGCGATCCACGACACCACGCTGGGCCCGGCCCTGGGCGGCACGCGCTTCTGGGACTACGCCACCGACGTCGAGGCCCTGGTCGACGTGCTCCGCCTGTCGCGCGGGATGACCTACAAGGCCGCCGTGGCCGGGCTGAACCTGGGCGGGGGCAAGTCGGTCATCATCGGCGACCACAAGCGCGACGACCGGGAGATGCTCTTCCGGGCCCACGGCCGGGCGGTCGAGAGCCAGCAGGGGCGCTACATCACCGCCGAGGACGTGGGCACCTCGGTGGAGGACATGGACTTCGTCCACATGGAGACCGACCACGTGGTGGGCATCGCCGGCCGGTCGGGCGACCCCTCGCCGGTGACCGCCTACGGCGTCTACCGGGGGATCAAGGCCTGCGCGGCCCGCCGGTACGGCTCCGACGACCTCGCCGGCCGGTCGGTGGCCGTCCAGGGGGTCGGGCACGTGGGCTACCACCTCTGCGACTACCTCGCCGCCGACGGCGCCGAGCTGGTCGTCACCGACATCGACGAGGCGAAGGTCGACCGCGTCCGGGACGAGATCGGCGCCGAGACGGTCCAGCCCGACGAGATCTACGACGCCGACGTCGACGTCTTCGCCCCCTGCGCCCTGGGGGCGGTGCTGAACGACGACACCATCCCGCGCCTCGAGGTCGACATCGTGGCGGGGGCCGCCAACAACCAGCTCGCCGACGACCGGCACGACGACATGCTGGTGCAGGAGGGGATCCTCTACGCCCCCGACTACGTCATCAACGCCGGCGGGCTCATCAACGTGTACTCCGAGCTGGCCGACTGGGACACCGAGCGGGCGAAGCGGAAGGCGGCCGAGATCTACCACACGCTGCTCGAGATCTTCGCGCTGGCCGAGGACAACGGCCTCACCAGCGCGGAGGCCGCCGACCGGGTGGCCCTCCGCCGCGTCCGCCGGGTGGCGCGGCTCCACCAGTCGCGGGTGTGACGGCCGCACGCGCGGTGCGGCCGGCGGGGCGGCGCCGGCGGTCCGGGCCGGGAGGCGTCCGTGGGTGACGACGGAGGCCGGGAGGACGCCCCCGCGCTCGCCGGGCCCGGGTGGCAGGACCGCCCCCTCGCCGAGGTCGACCCGGACGTCCACGACGCCGTCCGCGGCGAGACGGAGCGGCAGCGCACGGGCCTCGAGCTCATCGCCTCGGAGAACTTCGCCTCGGCCGCCGTCCTGGCCGCCGCCGGCTCGACGCTCACCAACAAGTACGCCGAGGGCTACCCCGGCAAGCGGTACTACGGCGGCTGCCGGCACGTCGACCGGGTCGAGGAGCTGGCCCGCGACCGGGCCTGCGAGCTCTTCGGGGCCGACCACGCCAACGTCCAGCCCCACAGCGGCGCCCAGGCCAACATGGCCGCCTACGCCGCCGTCGCCGAGCCCGGGGACACCCTGCTGGGGATGAGTCTCTCCGAGGGCGGCCACCTGACCCACGGCGCCGGGGTCAACTTCAGCGGCCAGCTCTACGATGTCGCCCAGTACGGCGTGCGGGCCTCCGACGGCCGCGTGGACATGGACGCCGTGGCCGACCGGGCCCGGGAGGTGGAGCCCGACCTCGTGGTGGCCGGCTGGAGCGCCTACCCCCGGATCCTGCCCTTCGACGAGTTCGCGGAGGTCGCCCGGCAGGTGGACGCGCCGCTGGTGGTCGACATGGCCCATTTCGCCGGGCTCGTGGCCGCCGGCGTCCATCCCTCGCCGGTGCCGCACGCGGACGTCGTCACGACGACGACCCACAAGACCCTGAGAGGCCCCCGGGGCGGGCTCATCCTCTGCGACGGGGAGCGGGCCGAGGCGATCGACCGGGCGATCTTCCCCCGCACCCAGGGCGGGCCGCTCATGCACGTCGTGGCGGCGAAGGCCGTGAGCCTGAAGGAGGCGCTCACCGACGGCTTCGCCGCCTACGCGCGCAGGACGGTGGAGAACGCCCGGGCGCTGGCCGAGGGCCTGGCCGAGCACGGGTGGGCGCCGGTGAGCGGCGGCACAGACACGCACCTGCTGCTGGTGGACCTCCGGGAGACGGATCCCGACCTCACGGGGCAGGAGGCGGAGGAGCGGCTCGAGCGGGCCGACATCACCGTGAACAAGAACACGGTGCCCGGCGAGACCCGCTCGCCCTTCGTCACCTCGGGGCTCCGGATCGGCACCCCGGCGCTCACCACCCGGGGCATGGGCCCCGGCGAG
The DNA here is from genome assembly GCA_964479295.1 of uncultured Gemmatimonadota bacterium. Classification (GTDB taxonomy): domain Bacteria; phylum Gemmatimonadota; class Gemmatimonadetes; order Palauibacterales; family Palauibacteraceae; genus CAYVFM01. The sequence goes on along the minus strand of CAYZLN010000017.1, from coordinate 6,565 downwards.
ATGCGGACCGTGGCGGGCTGGATCGACCGGGTCCTGCGGGACGGCGAGGACGCGGACGTCGTCGAGGAGGTCCGCGGCCGCGTCCACGAGCTCACCGAGGCCTTCCCCCTCTACCGGCGGCTTCCCTGCGGGGAGTGACGGCGTCGGCGCCGCGGACGTCCTCCCCCGCGAGGAGGCCGTCCCGGCCGGGGCCGTCCCCCCGGCGGGCGGGGGGCGTCGAGGTTGACGCCCCCGGTGCGCCGCGCCACATTCTCCCGAGGACGGAACGGACGTCCGAGCGCCTCCGGGCACGCCGGCCCGGCCCCCCTCGGGGACCGGGCGGCCGAGCCCGGCGAACCGTGAGGAGACGGCTTGACGAACGCCATGCGCGCCAGGGAGATCCTCGCCCAGCTCCGCGAGCGGGAGCCGCGGTACGACGAGTCCGCGTACCTCTTCCTCCTCGCCGCCCTGCGGCGCTGCGTCGACCGGATGGACAGCCCCCGGCACGTCTCCGGCACCGAGCTGGCCGGGGCCGTGCGCGAGCTCGCCCTCGAGCGCTTCGGCCCCCTGGCCCGGACGGTGCTCGAGCACTGGGGCGTCCACTCCACCGCCGACCTGGGGGAGATCGTCTTCCTCCTGGTGGACTGCGGCGTGCTCACGAAGCAGCCGAGCGACACGCGCGAGGACTTCGAGGACGTCTACACCTTCGAGGAGGCCTTCGGCGGCGACTACCCGTGGGGCGCCCTCGGCGAGGGGCGGTTCGCGTGACCGCCCCGGACCGCGGGGGGCCCCGGGGCGACGCCGGTGCCCGCGGCCGCGCCGGCCGACCCGACGACGCCCACGCAGCGCCGGGAGGGTGATCTCGTGGCGACCGATGGAACGTATCCGGAATGCCTCAAGTGCACCGAGGGGACGCTGATCCCCCTCTCGGACGGGGGAGCGGAGGGCGGCGGCCGCTACAAGGCGTGGGTGTGCACCAACCCGGAGTGCGGGTTCAACGTCCGCATCGACGACGGCGAGATCAGCTTCGGCCGCACCGTCTCCCAGTCGTACCGGTAGCGCGGCGGCCGGCCAGCCCCCCGGAGGCGGACCCCGTGATCCCCGCGCCGGCCGCCCGCCGATCGACGCGCGCGACGTGACGCGGCCGCCCGCCGACGGCCCGGGGACGGCGGCCGACCTCCCGGAGGAGGCCTGGCGCCGCGGCGCCGAGGAGGTCTGGGTGCCGGGGGCCGACGCGATGGCCGACCTGGACCGCCGGGCCACCGCGTCCGGCGCCACCACCGAGCGGACCCTCATCGAGGCGGCCGGCCGCGAGGTGGCCCGTCAGCTCCAGCAGCGCTGGCCCGAGGGGCCGGTGACGGGGCTGCTCGGGAGCGGCCACAACGGCGCCGACGCGCTGGTGGCGCTCCGCACGCTGGCGGCCTGGGGCCGGGAGGTCCGGGGGGTGGTCTGCGGGAGCGGCCCGCCCGAGCCCGACGTCTCCGCCGGCTGGGACGTCCCCCTCCTCGACGCCGCGGACCTCGACGACGCCCTGGACCCCGCCCGGGTGGCCCTGGACGGCATCCTGGGCACGGGCGTCCGGGGCGCCCCCCGGGACCCGCAGGCGCGGATCATCCGGGCCGTCAACGGCCGCGAGCTGCCGGTGGTGGCGGTGGACGGGCCGAGCGGCGTCGACTTCACCACCGGCGAGATCCCCGGGGACTGCGTCCGCGCACGCCTCACCGTCGCGCTGGGCTGGCCCAAGCTGGGCCTGCTGCTGCACCCCGGCCGGCAGGCCTGCGGCGAGCTGGTGGCCGTGGAGATCGGGTTCCCCCCCTCGGGCCCGGAGCTCGGGGCCCGGGCCGCCACGGCGCGCTGGGCGAAGGCGCTCCTCCGCCGCCGGTCGCCGACGGCCCACAAGGGCGAGGCCGGGTACCTGGCGCTGGTGGCCGGCCAGGAGGGGATGGCCGGGGCCAGCGTGCTGGCGGCCCGCGCCGCCGGCCGGGGCGGCGCCGGGGTGGTCCGGGTGGTGGGGGCGCCGGGCAACCGGACGGTGGTGCAGTCCGCGGCGGCCGACGCCCTCTTCACGCCCTGGGACGACGCCGACGCCGTGGAGGAGACGGTCCGGTGGTCCCAGGCGGTGGCGATGGGCCCGGGGCTCGGCCGGGAGGGCGGACGTCGGGCCCTCGTGGAGGCCGTCCTCGAGGCCCGCGGCGACCGGCCCGCGCTGCTGGACGCCGACGCCCTCAACGTCTGGGAAGGCGAGGCCGACGCCCTGGCCGGGCGGATCGGCGTCGTCGACCTGGTCACGCCCCACCCCGGAGAGGCGGCCCGCCTCCTCGGGACCACGCCCGGGACCGGGGTCGACGACCTCCCCGGCGACGCCCGGGAGGCGGGCGAGCGGCTCGGGACCACGGTCCTCCGGAAGGGCGCGCCCTCGCTCGTGGCCCGGCCGGAAGGCCCCCTCCGGGTGGCCGCGACCGCCGGCCCGGAGGTCGCCAGCGGCGGGTCGGGCGACGTGCTCGCCGGCCTCGCCGGCGCCTACCTGGCGGCCGGGCTGGACGCGGCCGACGCCGCCACGGCCGCCCTGGTCGTCTCCGGGCTGGCCGCCGGCGAGGCGCCGATGCCCGAGGGCCACCTGGCCTCGGACGTGCCCGACCGGATCCCCGGGGCCCGTGCCCGCCTCGAGGCCCTCGATCCGACGCCGGAGGGACCCGTCCTCTTCGCCCTCCCGCCGCCGGGCTGAACGGGCCGCCGACGATGGAGGACGTCCGGATGGGGCCGGGCCCGGAGTTCGACCTGATCCGGGCGCTGCTGGCCGCTGCTCCGGGGGACGAGGCCCCGCCGTGGCTGGAGCGGGGGCCGGGCGACGACGCCGTCGTCCTGCGCCTGCCCGGGGACGAGCGGCTGACGGCCAGCACCGACATGGCCGTCGAGGACGTGCACTTCCGCCGCGAGTGGCTGGACTGGACGACGGTGGGCTACCGCGCGGCGGCCGCGGCCGTGAGCGACACGGCCGCCATGGCCGCCCGGCCGCTGGGTCTGCTCGTCTCGGCCGCTCTGCCGCCCGAGCTCGACCGGGGCGTGCTGGAGGAGATCGGCCGGGGCGCGGGCCTCTGCCTGGACCGTCACGGGGGCTCGCTCCTCGGGGGCGACCTCTCCCGCTCCCCGGGCCCCGTCGTGCTCGACGTGGTCGCGCTGGGCGCCGCCGAAGAGCCGGTGGGCCGGGACGGCGCCCGGCCGGGCGACGAGCTCTGGGTCACCGGCGAGCTGGGCGGCGCCGCGGCCGCCGCCGGCGACTGGCTCCGGGGGCTCGAGCCCGATCCCCGGGCGCGCCGGGCCTTCGAGCGGCCCCTGGCCCGGGTCGAGGAGGCCCGGTGGCTGGCCGCGGAGGTGGACCCCACGGCCATGATCGACGTCTCCGACGGCCTGGCCGGCGACGCCCGGCACCTGGCCGCCGCCTCCGACGTCCGGCTGGAGTGCGGGCTCCCCCGCGTCCCGCTGGCCGAGGTCCTGGACGAGTACGACGACCGTGCCGAGGCCCTCCGCCGGGCCCTGGGCGGGGGCGAGGACTACGAGCTCCTCTTCACCGCGCGGCCCGGCCGGGTGGGGGAGATGGCGGCCCGCTTCGAGCGGGAGCTCGGCGTGGCGCTGACCCGGATCGGCGGCGCCGTCGAGGGCCGGGGGGTGGCGTGGCTCGACGCCCGGGGTGAGGAGGTGGAGGTCGGGGCCGGCGGCTGGGACCACTTCCGCGAGGGCGGCGGATGATCCGGTACCTGGCGGTGCTGGCGCTCGGGGTCCCGGCGACGCTCTTCTTCTCGGCGCTGGCCGCGGCCGGGAGGCTGTTCGGGGCCCGCCCGTCGTTCTTCGACTGGATCCACCGCACCTGGTCCGGCCTCGTCCTGTCGGTCGCCGGCGTCCGGGTGGCCGCCGAGGGCGTCGAGCACCTGGACCGGGAGGGTCCGCAGGTGCTCGTGGCGAACCACCAGTCGCTGCTCGACGTCCTGGCCCTCCTCCACGCCCTGCCGGTCTCCCTGCGCTTCGTCGCAAAGATGGAGCTGAGCCGCGTGCCGGTCTTCGGCGCCGCCGTGGGCTGGTCGGGCCACGTCTTCATCGACCGGGACAACCGGGTGCAGGCCGTGGAGGCGATGCGGGAGGCCGGGGAGCGCATGAAGGAGGACGGCCTCACGCTGGCGATCTTCCCCGAGGGGACTCGGTCGCCGGACGGGGAGCTGCGGCGGTTCCGGCGGGGCCCCTTCGTGCTGGCCATCGAGACCGGCACCGTGCTGGTGCCCGTGGCCGTCGACGGCGGCCCCCGGGTCCTGCCCCCGGGCGAGCGTCGGCTCCGCCCGGGCACGATGCACGTCCGCTGCGGCGAGCCGGTGGAGCTGGCGGGGCTGGACCGGGACGACCGCGACGAGCTTCTCGAGCACACCCGGGCCGAGGTGTCGGGGATGCTCGGGGCCCTGCGGGAGGACGGCCACGGGCCCCACCGCCGGGAGGGGTGACCGGCCGCGGCCGCGCTGCGCCGCGGGGCCCGCCCGGCCCGCCCCGGCCCGTCCGCGGGTTGTGGCCGCCGCGCCCGCGGGCCACCTTTCGGGCCGGCGGTGTCGCCCGCCCTCCCTCCCCGGAGCGCCCGGGGAGACGGGCGGACGGCGCCGCTTCCGTGCGACCGGGACGCAGAGGGAGGAGACGTCGGGCGTGAGCGAGATCCGCCAGGTCACCGGCCGGGAGATCCTGGACTCCCGGGGCAACCCGACCGTGGAGGCCGAGGTGGTGCTCGCCGACGGCGCCCGGGGCCGGGCGGCCGTCCCCAGCGGGGCCTCCACCGGCGCCCACGAGGCGCTGGAGCTGCGGGACGGCGAGGCGGGCCGCTACGGGGGGATGGGCGTGCTGCGGGCGGTCGGCCACGTCGAGGACGAGATCGGCGGGGCGCTGGCGGGGATGGACGCCACCGACCAGGCGGCCGTGGACCGGCGGCTGGTGGAGCTGGACGGCACCCCGAACCGCGGGCGCCTCGGGGCCAACGCCCTGCTGGCCGTCTCCATGGCCACCGCCCGCGCCGCCGCCGACCACCGGGGCGAGCCCCTCCACCGGGCCCTGGCCGGGCTGGCCGGGGGGCGGGTCTACCCCGACGCCGGCGGCCTCCTCCCCGTGCCGCTCCTGAACGTGCTCAACGGAGGGGCGCACGCCGACAACGCCGTCGACATGCAGGAGTTCATGGTGGTCCCCCACGGGTACCCGACCTTCGCCGAGGCCCTCCGGGCCGGGGCGGAGTGCTTCCACGCGCTGCGGCGGCGGCTCGCGGCTTCGGGTCAGAGCACGGCCGTGGGGGACGAGGGCGGCGTCGCGCCCGACCTCGACGGAAGCCGGCAGGCCCTGGATCTGCTCGCCGACGCCGTCGAGGCGGCGGGCCACGAGCCGGGCGCGGAGGTGTCGCTGGCCCTCGACGCCGCCGCCACCGAGCTGTGGGACCCGGAGCGCGGGGCCTACCGCTTGCCGGGGGAGGGCGCCACGCTCTCCACCGACGAGCTGATCGACCGGTACGACGACTGGGTGGAGGCCTTCCCCGTCGTCTCGATCGAGGACGGCCTGGCCGAGGACGACTGGGGGGGCTGGCGGCGCCTGACCGGGCGGCTGGGCCCGAAGGTGCAGCTCGTGGGCGACGACCTCTTCGTGACGCAGTGCGACCGCATCGAGCGGGGCGTCGAGGAGGGAGCCGCCAACGCCCTGCTCGTGAAGCCGAACCAGGTGGGGACGGTGACCGAGACGCTGGAGGCGATGGCCGCCGCGCGGGACGCCGGATGGGCGTCGGTCGTCTCCCATCGGTCGGGCGAGACCGAGGACACCTTCATCGCCGACCTGGCGGTGGCCACCGGGGCCGGGCAGCTCAAGGCGGGCTCGGTCTGCCGCACGGAGCGGGTCGCCAAGTACAACCGCCTGCTCCGGGTGGAGGAGGCCCTGGGCGACGGGGCCCGCTTCGCCGGCGCGGGCCGGAGGGGAGGGCGCCGTGGGTGAGCGCGCCTGGCGGATCCTCCGCCGCGTCCTCCTGGCGGGGGCGTGGCTGGTCGCCGGCTACTACTTCTTCTTCGGGGGGGAGTTCAGCTTCTTCGAGCTGCGGGACCTCAGGGCCGAGCGCGACTCGCTGGCCCGGCACGTCGACTCGCTCCAGGCCCGGGCGGACTCGCTGGACGAGCGCGCCGAGGCGCTGGCCGAGGACTCGTTCGTCATCGAGAAGACCGCCCGCGAGCGGTACGGGTTCATCCGCGACGGCGAGCGTCTCTTCCGGTTCCTCGACGCGCCCGGGGACGGGGAGGGGGAGGGCCGCTGACCGGCGCCGTCCGCCCCCGGCGGAAGGCCGGATCCGGGGCCCTCCGGCCCTGCCCGAGGGGGGGCGTCCGGGCGGGCGGAACAGGGGTCGACCACCCCGGTATCACCGACTACAGTGGATCACGCGATGCGGGGTGGAGCAGTCTGGTAGCTCATCGGGCTCATAACCCGAAGGTCGCGGGTTCGAATCCCGCCCCCGCTACTCCCGGGTCCCCCCGACGGGGGACCCGCCGGCGCGGACGGCCGGAGCCCGGCTCCGGCCGCTTTTTTGCGGCGT
>CAYZLN010000016.1:12394-17257 GCA_964479295.1 uncultured Gemmatimonadota bacterium | reverse complement strand
GGCGCGGTCGGAGCCGACGGGCCGGGCCGGCGCCGTGGGATCGCACGGCGGGGCCGCTTGCGCGGGGCGGGGGGCGCCGGCAAGCTGACGCCCGTGGCGCCGGCCCCGTTTCTCGTCCCGGGAGGACCTCTCCACGTGACGCCCACCGACACCGCCCCGCCGGACCGCCGCGGCGGGCTCCTGGGCCGCCTCCGCGAGCTGGGGCCCGGCGCCCTGGTGGCGGCCGCCTTCCTCGGGCCGGGGACGGTCACCACCGCGACCCTGGCCGGGGCGCGCTTCGGGACGACCCTGCTGTGGGCGCTCCTCTTCTCGGTGGCGGCCACCCTGGTGCTGCAGGAGATGGCCGCCCGGCTGGGGCTCGTGACGGGCCGGGGCCTGGGCGAGGCCGTCCGGGCCCGCTTCGAGTCGCCGGCGGCCCGGTGGACGGCCGCGGCGCTGGTGATCGGGGCCGTCGTGGCGGGGAACGCCGCCTACCAGGCGGGGAACCTGCTCGGGGGCGGCCTGGGCCTCCAGGCCCTGGCGGGCGGCCCGGTGGAGGGCTGGTCGCTGGCGCTGGCCGCGGTGGCGGCCGGCCTGCTGTGGACGGGCAGCTACCGGGTGGTCGAGCGCGTGCTCCTCGCCCTGGTGGCGGTCATGAGCCTGGTCTTCCTGGCCACGGCGGCGGTGCTGGCGCCCGACCTCCCCGATCTCCTGCGGGGCCTGGCGGTGCCCGAGCTGCCGGCGGGGGGCGGGCTCGTGGCCCTGGGGCTGGTCGGCACCACGGTCGTCCCCTACAACCTCTTCCTCCACGCCTCGGCCGTGGGGGAGAAGTGGTCCGGCCCCGACGACCTCGGCTCCGCGCGGATCGACTCGGCGGCCTCGATCGCGATCGGCGGGGCGGCCAGCATGGCGGTGGTCGTGACGGCCGCCGCCGCGGGGGGCGGGGAGGTGAGCGACGCCGCCGACATGGCGGTCCAGCTCGAGCCGCTGCTCGGGGCGTGGGCCCGCGGGTTCTTCGCCGCCGGCCTGCTGGCGGCGGGGGTGACGTCGGCGGTGACGGCCCCGCTGGCGGCCGCCTACGCCGCCGCCGGCGTGCTGGGGTGGGAGCGGGACCTCCGGGCCCCGCGGTTCCGGGCCGTCTGGGGGCTGGTGCTGGGCACCGGCGCCGCCTTCGCCGCGGCCGGGTCCTCGCCGGTGCCGGCCATCCTCTTCGCGCAGGCCGCCAACGGGGTGCTGCTCCCGGCCGTCGCCGTCTTCCTGCTGGTCGTCGTCAACGACCGGTCGAGCCTGGGACGGTGGCGCAACGGGCCGGTCCTGAACCTCGCCGGGGTGGCCGTGGCCGCGGTGGCCGTGGCGCTCGGGGTCCGGGCGATCGTGGAGGCGCTGTGAGCGGCGGGAGCCGGGGCCGCGGGGACCGGCGCCTCCGCGTCGGCGTGGACATCGGGGGGACCTTCACCGACGTGGTGGCGGTGGGGCCGGCCGGGCCGGAGGAGGCCGCCCCCCGGATCCGCACGCTCAAGGTCCCCTCCACCCCGGACGACCCGGCCCGCGCGGTGCTCGAGGGCGTCCGGCGCGTCGTCGAGGCGGCCGGCGAGGGCGCCGGCGAGGCGCGACCCGACGCCGTCCACGGGTCGACGGTGGCCACCAACGCCGTGCTCGAGCGGGACGGGGCGCGCACAGCGTTCCTCGCCACCCGGGGCTTCGGCGACCTCCTGACGCTGGCCCGGCAGGACCGCCCCGAGCTCTACGACCTCTTCGCCGACCGGCCGGAGCCCCTGGTGCCGCCGGAGCTGTGCCGGGAGGTCGGCGAGCGGGTGGACGCCGGGGGCGAGGTCGTCGAGCCGCTGGACGAGGACGAGGTGGCCGAGGTGGCCGGGGAGCTGCGCGAGAGGGGCGTCGAGTCCGTGGCGGTCTGCTTCCTCTTCTCCTTCCTGCGGCCGGAGCACGAGCGTCGGGCGGCCGAGGTCCTGCGGGAGGCGGGGCTGCGGGTCTCCGCCTCCAGCGACGTGCTGCCGGAGTTCCGCGAGTACGAGCGGGCCGACACCACGGCGATGGACGCGTACGTGACGCCGGTCCTGGACCGGTACCTCGCGCGCCTCGACGACGAGCTCCCGGCTCGCCGGCTCCGGGTCATGCAGTCGGACGGCGGGAGCGTCGGGGTGGAGGCCGCCCGGCGACGGGGCGTCCGGTCGGTGCTCTCGGGCCCGGCCGGCGGGGTGGTGGGGGCGCTGCACGTGGCCCGGCGGGCCGGGCACGAGCGGGTGATCACGCTGGACATGGGCGGCACCTCCACCGACGTCTCGCTCGCCGAGGGCGAGCCCCGGGTCACCACGGAAGCCCGGGTCGGGGGGCTCCCGGTGGCGGTGCCCGTCGTGGACCTGGAGACGGTGGGGTCCGGGGGCGGGTCGGTGGCGCGCCTCGACCCGGGGGGCGCCCTGCGGGTGGGGCCGGAGAGCGCCGGCGCCGACCCCGGCCCGGTCTGCTACGGCCGGGGCGGGGCCCGGCCCACGGTCACCGACGCCCACCTGGTGCTGGGGCGGCTGGCGCCCGACTGGTTCCTGGGGGGGCGGATGGAGCTCGACGCGGAGGCGGCCCGGGAGGCCCTGGCGGAGCTGGGCCGGGAGGCGGAGCTGCCCGACGCGGCCGGGCTCGGGCCGGCGAGGGCGGCGGCCCTCGGGGTCGTTCGGGTGGCCGAGGCCCGGATGGAGCGGGCGCTCCGGGTGATCTCCGTGGAGCGGGGCCACGACCCGGCCGACTTCACCCTGGTCTCCTTCGGCGGCGCCGGCGGCCTCCACGCCTGCGGGCTGGCGCGGGCGCTGGGGATCGGGACGGTGTTGCTGCCCCCGGCGGCCTCGACGCTGTCGGCGTGGGGCATGCTCGCCGCCGACGTCGTCCGGGCCCGGGGGCGGACCGTCATGCTGGAGGACGAGCTGTCGGCCGACGAGCTCGGGCGCCGGCTCGACCCCCTGGTGGAGGGCGTCCGCGAGGAGCTCCGGAGCGAGGGCTTCGGGGGCGACCGGCTGGAGGTGGAGAGGGAGCTGGAGATGCGGTACCGGGGGCAGTCCTACGAGGTGCGGGTGCCCTGGGACGGAGGGACCGGCGGGGACCGGCTGCGGGCCCGCTTCCACGAGCGGCACCGCCGGGTGTACGGCCACGCCGACCCCGACGCCCCCGTCCAGGTGGTGACGGTCCGGGCCCGGGGCCGGGGGCGGGTGGACCCGCCGCCCCTGCCGGAGGCGCCCGTCGGCGACCCGGATCCCTCGGAGGCCCGGGAGGGCGTCCGCCCCGTCGTGCTGGCGGCCACGCCCGGGTCGGGGCGGGAGGAGGGGGCGCCGACGGTCGAGGAGGTGCCCTTCTACCGCGGGGCCGACCTGCGGCCGGGCCACCGGCTGGACGGGCCGGCGGTGGTCGTGCGGGAGGACACGACCCTCTTCCTCGGCCGGGGCGATCGGGCGCGGGTCGACCGGCACTTCGACCTGGTGGTGGAGGTGGCGGGGTGAGCGCGGGCGGTGAGGGCGGCCGCGACGGGCGGAGGGCCGGCGACGCCGCCGCCGACCCCGTCCGGCTCGAGGTCTTCCGGCACCTCTTCGCGTCGGTGGCCGACGAGATGGGCCGGGTGCTGAGGCGGACCGCCTACTCGCCGAACATCAAGGAGCGCCGGGACTTCTCCTGCGCCGTCTTCGACCCCGACGCGCGGATGGCGGCCCAGGCGGCGCACATCCCCGTCCACCTGGGGTCGATGCCGCTGTCGGTGGAGGCGTGCGTCGAGCGCCTCGAGCTGGGCGAGGGCGACGTGGCCGTGCTCAACGACCCCTACCGCGGGGGCACCCACCTGCCCGACGTCACGATGGTGGCGCCGGTCTTCGCCGACGGCGGGAAGGTGGGCCACGTGGCGTCGCGGGCCCACCACGCCGACATCGGGGGGGCGGCGCCCGGCTCGCTCCCGCTGGCCCGGGAGCTCCTGGAGGAGGGGCTCGTGATCCCGCCCGTGAAGCTGGTCGAGGCGGGCGAGACGCGGGAGGGGGTGCGGGAGATGATCCTGGCCAACGTCCGGACGCCGGAGGAGCGGGCCGGGGACCTGCGCGCCCAGCTCGCGTCGGTGGCCCGGGGCCGGGAGCGGCTCGCCGGCCTGGCCGGGCGCTACGGGCGCGGCCGGCTGGAGCGGTGCATGGCGGAGCTCATGGCCCACGCCGAGCGCGCCGTCCGCTCGATGCTGGAAGGGATCCCCGACGGCGTCTACCGCTTCCGCGACGCCATGGAGGACGACGGCCGCGGCGGCGGCCCCGCGGAGATCGCGGCGGCGGTGCGGGTGGCCGGCGACGAGGCGGAGGTGGACTTCGCGGGGACGGCGGAGCAGCGGGAGAGCGGCATCAACGCGGTCCGGGCCGTCACGCTGTCGGCCGTCCACTACGTGGTCCGGGCCCTGGTCCGCGAGGACGTCCCTTCGAACGCCGGATGCGCCGCCCCGGTCCGGGTGGAGACGCCGGAGGGCTCGCTCGTGGACGCCCGGCCCCCGGCGGCGGTCGCGGGGGGGAACGTGGAGACCTCGCAGCGGATCGTCGACGTGCTGCTGGGGGCGCTGGCTCAGGCGTGCCCCGACCGGGTCCCGGCCGCCTCCCAGGGGACGATGAACAACGTCACCGTCGGCGCGCGGGGAGGGTCCGGCGGCGCCGGGCCGGACGCGGGGTTCGCCTACTACGAGACCGTCGCCGGCGGCGCCGGGGGGCGGCCCGGGAAGGCCGGGGCCCACGCCGTCCACACGCACATGACCAACACGCTCAACACCCCCGTGGAAGCGCTGGAGTTCGCCTATCCCCTCAGGGTGCGTCGCTACGCCGTCCGCCGCGGGTCCGGGGGCGACGGCCGGTGGCCGGGCGGGGACGG
>CAYZLN010000016.1:9911-12294 GCA_964479295.1 uncultured Gemmatimonadota bacterium | reverse complement strand
AGGTGCTCGCACTCGGGGCGCCAGTCCGAGCGGTCGTAGCCGCCCCAGAGCCGGTCGATACGGAGGCCGACCTCCCCGAGGCGCCGCTCCACCTCCTCCCGGGTCCAGTGCCGCCCGACGAAGACCGAGCGGGCGGCGACCTCCCCGCCGCGCAGGACCTCGTAGCGGGCCGTGCAGCGGGCGGTGTCAGGGTCGCACCTCCAGGTCTGCCGCACGGTGGTCTCCGGCCCGTCGCCGTCGGGCACGTGGCGCTCCGAGGCGAGCCCGCCCGGGGCGGCGGCCTCCCGCCGCCGGGCCTCCGGGAACCAGAGCGCGTCGAGGACGAGCGTCCCGTCGGCGGCGAGGTGGTCGGCGATCCGCCCCAGCGCCGCCGACCGGCCCGCGTCGGTGCGCAGGTGGGAGAAGGGGTCGTTGGCGCAGGCCACCAGGGCGAACCGGGCGTCGAGCCGGAAGCGCCGCATGTCGGCGAGGAGGAGGTGGACGCGGGGGTGGCCCCCGAGCCTCCGGCGGGCGCGCCGGAGGGCGTTCAGGTCGAGGTCCAGCGCCACCAGGGGGGCGGGCCCTCCGGCCAGCACCTCGGTGATGCGGCCCGACCCGGCGCCCGCCTCGAGGGCGGGGCGGCCGGCCCACGCGTCGGCGGCCCACCGCCAGAGGTCCCGGTCGCCGCGGCCGGCGAGGCTCCGGTCCCAGAGGGGCAGGAGGGGCCGGTAGTAGGCCTCGAGCTCGTCCCGGAGCGCGTCGGCCGGGGGGGCGTCGCTCACCGCCCCGTCCCCCCTCCGCGCGGGGCCGGCCGGGCCCGGACGCACCTGTGGCCGAGCGGTGTGTACTCCATGTAGCTTCGCTCCGGGGTCGGGGGCGGCATCGCCGCCAAACTTGCACGCGATGGAGGCCGCGAGCCAGGAGAGCGCGCCGTGCGCGGCACGCGGCGGCTCCGCCACGGGAGAATCGGCATGGACGAAGACACGACAGAGGGCGGCGGCCCCGCCATGGGCTCCGGCGACGACGCCTCCGGGGCCGGCGGGCGGCAGGGCTCCCGGGGCTCGTGGCTCCTGGCCGCGGGCCTGGGGCTGCTGCTGGCCGCGGCGGCCGTGGGGCTCTACCTGAACCTCTCCGGCGGCGACGGGGGCGCGGCGTCCGGAGGGCCCGACGGCAGGCCGGCGGCGGGCGACGCCAGCGACCTCTCCATCCCCGCCGACGTCGTCGACTTCCCGACGCTCGAGGGCGACACCGCGTCCCTGGCGGACTACAGCGGGCAGGTGGTGGTGCTCAACCTCTGGGGCACGTGGTGCCCGCCCTGCCGGCGTGAGATCCCCGACCTGGTCGAGCTGCAGGAGCGCATCGAGCCCCGGGGCGGCACCGTGATCGGGCTGGCGGTGGACTCCGGCGAGCCGTCGTCCATCCGGGAGTTCGCCGAGGACTTCGGGGTGAACTACCCGGTCTGGTACGGCGAGGGGCAGGACGTGGTGAGCCACTACCGGGCCATGGGCTACCCCACCACCCTCCTCATCGACCGGGAGGGCGTGATCCGGGAGCGGCGGCTCGGCCCGCAGACCGCCGAGTCGCTCATGGAGGACCTCGAGCCGCTGCTCGCCGAAGGGTGAGCGCCGACGCCTCCGACGGGACGAGCCCGACGCCCGCCGCCGTCCGGCGGTGGGGGTACATGGCCCTCGCCGCCTCGGTGGCGACCTGGCTGCTGGTGACGCTGGGCGGGGTCGTCCGGATCACGGGGAGCGGGATGGGCTGCGGGCCCGACTGGCCGCTGTGCAACGGCGAGCTGGTCCCGCTGATGGACTTCCCGACCTTCGTCGAGTGGAGCCACCGCCTGGCGGCCGCCGTGGTGAGCCTGCTGGTGGTGGCCGTGGCCGCCCACGCCTGGTGGCCGGGGCGGGGGGACGCCTGGCGCCCGTTCCGCCGGCTCATGGCGTGGGCGGTGGGGCTGCTCGTGGTCCAGGTGCTCCTCGGCGCGGTGACCGTCTGGCTGGAGCTGCCGCCGGCCTCGGTCGTGCTCCACCTGGGCACGGCCATGGCGCTGCTGGGGGTGCTGGTGGCGGCGACGGCCCGGGCGCTGACCGGCCGCCGACGGGGACGGCGCGGAGGCGACGGCCGGGTGGGCTGGTGGACGGCCGGCGCCGCCCTGGCCGTCGTGCTCCTGGGGGCGCTGGTGGCGAACCTGGGGGCCGCGCCGGCGTGCGGCGGGTTCCCGCTGTGCGACGGCGCGCTCCTGCCCTCCGGGGGCTGGCGCGTCCAGCTCCACTGGGGGCATCGGCTGGCGGCCTACGCCCTCGTCGCCTGGTGCCTGTGGCTTCCGTTCCGGGTGAAGCGCGGCCGGCCGGACGACGGCGCCGCCCGGGGATGGGCGTGGGCCGCCGCGGGCGTGGCGGTG
>CAYZLN010000016.1:8378-9811 GCA_964479295.1 uncultured Gemmatimonadota bacterium | reverse complement strand
TCGGCGGCGGCCTGGCTGAGGATCCGCGCGCCGGTGGCCCCGAAGGGGTGGCCCAGCGACACGCTGCCGCCGTGGGGGTTCACCCGGTCGCGCGGCACCTCGCCGAAGTCCCGGTCCACGCTGGCGCGCTCCCGGAGCCACTCCTCGTCCTCCAGCGCCTCGTAGGTGCAGAGCACCTGGGCGGCGAAGGCCTCGTGGATCTCCCAGAGGGCGACGTCGTCGTAGCCCAGGCCGCGGCGGGCCAGCAGACGGGGCAGGGCGAGGGCGGGGGCCATGAGCAGGCCCTCCCGATCGGGGTCGACGGCGGCCTGCTCCCAGTCGACCACGCGAACCCGGGGGAGCGCGTCCGGGAGGTGCCCGAGCCCCTCGGGCCCGGCGATCCAGACGCAGGCCGCGCCGTCGGTGAGCGGGGTCGAGTTGCCGGCGGAGAGCGTCCCGTCCTCGCCGTCGAAGGCCGGCGGGAGCTTGGCCAGGGCGTCCAGCGACGTGTCGGGCCGCGGGATGCCGTCGTGCTCCAGGGGGTAGGTGCCGGGGGCCGTCGTCAGCTTCTCGAAGAAGCCGTCCTCGCGCCCGGCCACCGCCTTCCGGTGGCTCTCCAGGGCGAAGCGGTCCTGGGCCCGGCGGGGGATCTCCCACTCCTTCGCCATCAGCTCGCCGTGCTCGCCCATCGACAGCCCGGTGGTGCGCTCGGTGGCGCTCGGCACGTGGAGGCTGAGGTCGCCGAGGCGGAGGTCGCCGAGGGTCTTCACGGCGTCCGTCGGCGAGCGGGCCTGGCCGATGCGCCGGAGGACGCGGCTCATGCCGCGGGTGAGGCCGATCTCCGTCCACGTCATGGACTCGACCCCCCCGGCCAGCGCCAGCTCGACCCCGCCCGCCAGCACCTGCCCGGCGGCGTGCGTGGCCCCGGCCAGGCTGGTGGCGCAGGCCTGGGAGATGTTCTGCGCGGGGACGTGGCGGTCGAGGCCGCTCTCGAGCCACACCTCCCGTCCCCAGTTGCTGATGCGGAGGCTGGGGATGACGCTCCCCCACAGGACGAGGTCGAGGTGGCGGGCGCCGTCCTTGCCGGGCCCGCGGGGGCCGGCCACGGTCTGCTGCACCACGGGCACCGAGAGCTCGATGCCGTTCCGGTCGGCGAGGGCGCCGTCGATCTTGGCGAAGGGGCTCCTGAGCCCCGGCGCCACGAAGACCTCCCTGTCGTCGTCGGTCGGCATGATGGGCTCCCGCGTCGTGGCTGGTGGCGGGCGGACCCCGGGCCGGGCCGTCCGGGCGCCGGGCTTCCGCCGGTGGAATCCGTCGGAGTACGGAAGCAAGATGGAAGCCGGCGGGCCGCGGGGGAGGGGGGCGGTCGCGGTGACCGGCCGGCCGGCGTCGCGGCGGCGGGAGCGCGGCTGGCGGCGCCCCGGGCGTGCTGGCATCGTACTGGCACGCCGGGT
>CAYZLN010000016.1:6610-8278 GCA_964479295.1 uncultured Gemmatimonadota bacterium | reverse complement strand
CTCCACCAGGCCGACGGCCTCGAGCGGCACCGGGACGACGTGGCCCGCCTCCTGGAGAGCGGCGCCGCCTACCGGTGCTTCTGCCGCCCGGACGCCGTGGGCGAGGGGGGCGCCGAGGCGGTCGGCGGGTGCCCCTCGGGCTGCCGCGAGCTCGCGGACGAGGAGGCCGCCCGCCGGGCCGCCGACGGGGAGCCCCACGCCGTCCGCTTCCGGGTCCCCTCCGGGGAGACCGCCTGGCGCGACGCCGTCCACGGGCGGACCTCCTTCCCGAACGACGACATCGAGGACTTCGTCCTGCTGCGCTCGGACGGGACGCCGGTCTACAACCTGGCCGTCGTCTCCGACGACGTGGAGATGGGCATCACCCACGTCATCCGCGGCGACGACCACCTCTCGAACACGCCCAAGCAGATCCTCATCTACGACGCGCTGGGCGAGGACCTCCCCGTCTTCGCCCACGTCCCGATGATCCTGGGCCCCGACGGCGAGCGGCTCTCCAAGCGGCACGGGGCCGCCTCGGTGCAGGCCTTCCGCGACCAGGGCGTCCTCCCGGAGGCCATGGTGAACTTCCTCGCCCTGCTGGGCTGGTCGCCGGGCGACGAGCGGGAGGTGATGGGCCGGGACGAGCTGGTCGAGGCCTTCAGCCTGGAGCGGGTGCTCAGGAAGAGCGGCGTCTTCGACCGGGAGAAGCTCGAGTGGATGAACGGCCAGCACATCTCGCGCTCCTCGCCCGAGCGCCTGGCCGACCCCGTGCTGGACGTCCTCGCCGAGGACCACGGCCTCGACCCCCGGCGGGTGCTCCAGGAGAAGGACCGCTTCCTCGAAATCCTGGAG
This sequence comes from uncultured Gemmatimonadota bacterium, assembly GCA_964479295.1. Taxonomy (GTDB): domain Bacteria; phylum Gemmatimonadota; class Gemmatimonadetes; order Palauibacterales; family Palauibacteraceae; genus CAYVFM01. Next base: position 7,444 of record CAYZLN010000016.1, on the reverse strand, counting down.
GAGGTGAAGGACCGCCCCCGGACGGTCCGCGCGCTGGCGGGCCAGGTGGCGCCCTACTTCGTCGACCGCGTCACGTACGAGGACGAGGCGGTGGAGCGCTTCTGGGACGACCCGGAGACGGCCGCCGACCGGCTGGAGGCCCTGGAAGAGCGCTTCCGGGGCGTGAAGCCGTGGGAGCCGGCGGAGCTCGAGGAGGAGCTCCGCGCCCTGGCCGACGAGCGGGGGGAGGGGGCCGGCGACCTGATCCACCCGGTCCGGGTGGCCCTGACGGGGCAGGCGGTGACCCCGGGCATCTTCACCGTCCTCCACCTGATGGGCCGCCAGCGGACCCTCCGGCGGATCGACGACGCCGTGGAGCGCCTGCGGGCCGGGACGGCGGCGGGCTGAGGCGCGATGGGCGGCGGCGCCGACGAGCTCGTCCTGGTGGCCGAGGAGCTGCGCCCGATCTGCGGGGAAGCCCCGTCGTGGCCCGGCGGCCGACGGACCCGGTTCCTGCCCCGAAGCGAGCCGCTCCCGGAGAGCGACCGGGTGGTGGGGATCGTCCCGCTCCTCTCCCGGGAGATCGGCCCCGGCGAGCTGGACCGGCTGCCCGGCCTCCGGGTGGTGGCCAACTACGCGGTGGGGTACGACAACGTCGACGTCGGGGCGGCCGCCCGGCGCGGGGTCGTGGTCACCAACACGCCCGACGTGCTGACGGAGGCCACCGCCGACCTGACGTGGGCGCTGATCCTGGCCGCGGCCCGCAGGATGCGCGAGGGCCTCGGGCTGGCCGCCTCGGGCCGGTGGGAGGGGTGGCGGCCCGACCAGCTCCTGGGGCTCGGGCTCCAGGGGCGG
>CAYZLN010000016.1:0-6510 GCA_964479295.1 uncultured Gemmatimonadota bacterium | reverse complement strand
TGCGGGAGGGGGCCGTGCTGGTCAACACCAGCCGGGGCGGGGTGCTGGACCACGGCGCCCTGGCCGACGCCCTGGAGGGCGGGCCCCTCGGCGGGGCCGGGCTGGACGTCTACCCGGAGGAGCCGGAGGTGCCGGAGAGGCTCCGCGGGGCGCCCTCGTGCTTCGTGCTTCCGCACCTCGGCAGCGCCACCCGGGAGGCCCGCCGGGGGATGTGGGAGGTGGCCGCGGGCAACGTCCGCCGGGTGCTGGAGGGCCGGGAGCCGGCCACGCCCGTGACGCCCGGCTGACGCGCCGCGGGCGCCTCCCGGCCGGACGCGGATCCCGTTATCTTGGGGACGGAGCGCGGCGACGGACCTCGAGAGCACGCGGACAGGACGGGACGCCGGGAGGACGAGCATGCACGCCGACAAGTGGGGGCCGGCCGGGAGCATATTCGTGGCGCTGTGCCTGCTGGACGTGGGGCCGGCGGTGGCCGTGGTGGCCGCCGTGGCCCTCGACGGGCTGCTGGTCGACGCCGTCCTCCTGCCGCTGCTGGCCGCCCTCCTGGGCGCGACGCTCTGGAGCCTGGCGGTCGACCGGCGTTACCACCGCAACCCGTGGGCGTCGCGGACGGCCTGGCTGGCGGCCGCGCTGATGTTCGGCGGCGCCTGGCTGCACCCGGCGGCCGTGTGGGCGGGGATCGTGCTGCTGGCCGGCGCGGCCGTCTACAACCAGGTGCTGGTCGGCCGCCTCCCCGAGCGGCGGAGGCGGGCCCGGGAGGTGGGCCAGACGCTCGGATGAGCCGGCCCTCGCGTCAGCCCTCCCACTGGGGCGACTCGTGGTCGGGCCGGCCGAGGAAGCGGAGGACCAGGAAGAGCACGCCGGCGCCGACGGCGTAGCTGATCCACGGCGACAGCCCGAGGGCCGTCGGCACGTCCCCCACCGCCATCGCCACCACCCCCACCAGCAGGGCGTAGGGGAGCTGGGTCCGGACGTGGTCCATGTGGTCGCAGGCCGTGCCCATGGAGCTCATCACCGTCGTGTCGGAGATGGGCGAGCAGTGGTCGCCCCAGATCGCCCCGGCGAGCACCGCGCTTATGGAGCCCAGCAGGACCGTGTAGGTGCCGCCGCCCCGGAAGTCCACGCCCCCGCCCATCGAGACCACCAGCGGGATGACGATGGGCAGGAGGATGGCCATCGTCCCCCAGGAGGTCCCGGTGGCGAAGGCGATGGCCGCGCCCGTCACGAAGGTGAGCACCGGGACGAGGAAGAGCGGCAGCCCCTCGGCGAGCACCCCGCTCAGGTAGGCCGCCGTCCCCAGCACCTGGGTCACCTCGCTCAGGGACCAGGCCAGCACCAGGATCACCGCCGCCAGCACCATCGCCCGCAGCCCGCCGAGCCAGGCGTCGATGGCGTCCCGGGCGTCCAGGATGCCCTGGCCCACCGACAGGACGATCGCGACGACGCACCCGGCCAGCGAGCCCCAGAGCAGGGCGGCGAAGGGGTCGGCCTCGCCGAAGACCGCCCAGAGCCCGGCCCCGGCCCCGGCGGCCGCCCGGCCGTCGAAGTAGAGCCCGCCCAGCACCACCGCGATGACCGTCAGCACCGGGAGCGCCGCGTTGTACCAGCGCTCGGGGGCGTCCTCGGCGGGCTCCATGGCGCCGCCGGAGGTGTCCGTCATCAGCATCGCGTCCTCGCGGTACAGCCCGTCCCCCCGGCTCGCCCGGTTCTCCGCCTCCCACATGGGCCCGAAGTCGCGCTGGGTCCAGATCACCAGCCCCACGAAGATCAGCGCCAGGATGGGGTAGAAGAGGTACGGGATCGAGTGGATGAAGACCGTGAACGCGTTGGCCGACAGGAGGTCGGAGGCCACCTGGGGCGCCGTCCCGGCCTGCTCGGCGGCGATCCCCAGCCCCTCGTCGATGAGGGAGATCTCGAACCCCACCCAGGTGGAGACGAAGACGATGGCGGCGATGGGGGCGGCCGTGGAGTCGACGACGTAGGCCAGCTTCTCGCGCGAGACCTTCATGCGGTCGGTGATCGGCCGCATGGTGTTGCCGACGATGAGCGTGTTGGCGTAGTCGTCGAAGAAGATGCTCATCCCCGCCAGGTAGGTGGCGAGCTGGGCCCGCCTCGGCGTGGTGGCGAGGGGGCGGACGGCCTCCACGACCCCCCGGGTGCCCCCGCTCTTCGCCATGACCCCCACCATGCCGCCGAGCAGCAGCGAGAAGACGATGATGGCCGCGTGGTCGGGGTCGGCGAGGGCGGGGACGGCGAAGCGGTCGACGGCGCGCCACAGGGCCGCCACCGGGTCCATGCCCGTCCAGAAGAACGCCCCGAGCCACACCCCGAGGAAGAGGGAGATCACCACCTCGCGGAAGATCAGCGCCAGGGCGATGGCGAGGAGGGGAGGGAGGAGGCTGATCCAGCCCGGGAGCACCGTCGGCGACGCCTGGCGCCCGGCGGGCGCGACCTGGGCCTCCGGGGCCCGGAACCGGATCTCCAGGGGCGCCGCGTCCCCCTCCCCGAGCGTGACCTCCACGGAGGCCTCCGGCTCCGCGGGCGTGACCCGGCCCTCGGCGAGCCGCCGTCCGCCGGCCTCCGACACCGTGAACGCCAGGGGCCGGTCGAGGTCCCCCGGGGCGGCGACGGCGAGCTCGAAGGGGACGCCCCGGAGCGCCACCTCCGGCGCCTCCACCGTGGGGGCCGGGGCCGACGCCTGCTCCTGGTGCCCGGGCGCCGGGGCCGGCGCGGCGTCCGCCGGGGCCGGCGCGAGGTGGACCAGCGCGGCGAGAAGCGCTCCCCCCGCCGCCTGTCGGCGTGCCGCCGTGGGCCCCATGGAGTCGACCTGTGCCGCCGGGTGCGAGAGTCGTCCCGACCGGTCCCGCCGCCGGCCGCGCGTCGCCGGGGCGCCGGGGGCGTCGGGGCGTCGAAGCTCGCGCCAAGGTAGACCGGCTCCCGGGGGCTGTAAAGGAGCCGCAGGACGTTGATCCGCCCGGTGCCGCTCCGTATACTGCCGGCGAGCGTCGGCGGGCTCGACCGCGTCCCCGAGAGGCCCTTCGGGAGGGAGCACGGACAGGAGATGGCGGCCGGAGAGCGCGTGATCATGGACCGCCCGGCCGTCGAGGAGGCCCTGGCGGGGCTGGCCGAGGCGATCCACGAGGCCGAGCCGGCCGCCGACGACCTCCTGGTGGTCGGGATCCGGCGCCGGGGCGTCGAGCTGGCCCGACGGGTGGCCGCCGGGATCGGGGAGCTCGCCGGCCGGGACGTGGCCACGGGGTCGCTGGACATCACGCTCTACCGGGACGACTTCGCGCAGATCGGCCCGCGGCCCGTCATCGGCCCGACCGAGATCCCCGGGGAGATCGACGACCGCCGGGTCGTGATCGTCGACGACGTCCTCTACACCGGCCGGACGGTGAGGGCCGCCATGGACGAGCTGGCCGACTTCGGCCGCCCGCGGCGGATCGAGCTCTGCGTCCTCGTCGACCGGGGCGGCCGGGAGCTCCCGATCCAGCCCGACTACGTGGGCCGCCGGGTCGAGGTCGAGCCCGGGTGGGAGGTGGCCGTCGCCGTCCCCGACCAGGACGGCGAGCTCGCCGTCCGGCTGGTGCCCCTGGAGGAGGGGGAGCGGTGACGCGGCGTCGACGCCGGCCGGCCCGTCGGGGCGCCGGGGGAGGGCCGTCGTGACCGCCGCGCGCGACGAGCCGGGCGCCGGGCTGGGCAAGGACCTGGTGGGGCTCGAGCCCCTGGACGGGGACCAGATCCTGGCGATCCTCGACACCGCGGAGCCCTTCAAGGAGATCAGCGAGCGCCGGATCAAGAAGGTGCCGGTGCTCCGGGGCGTGACCGTGGTGAACCTCTTCTTCGAGCCCTCCACCCGCACGCGGATCTCCTTCGAGTTCGCCGAGAAGCGGCTCAGCGCCGACACCGTCAACGTCTCCGCCCAGGGCTCGTCGGTGCAGAAGGGCGAGACGCTGGTCGACACCGCGCGCAACCTCGAGGCGATGCGCATCGACATGGTGGTGATGCGCCACAGCTCCTCGGGGGCGGCCCGGTTCCTGGCCGAGCGGATCCCGTCCAACGTGATCAACGCCGGGGACGGCCAGCACGAGCACCCCACCCAGGCGCTCCTCGACCTGCTCACGCTGCGGGACAACTTCGGCGACCTGGAGGGGCGGAAGGTCTGCATCGTCGGCGACATCCTCCATTCGCGGGTGGCCCGCTCGAACATCTTCGGGCTGCTCGAGGTGGGCGCGGAGGTGGCGGTCTGCGGCCCCCGCACCCTCGTCCCGCTGGGGATCGAGGAGCTGGGCGTCGAGGTCTTCAACCGGGTGGAGCCGGCGATGGAGTGGGCCGACGCCCTCTACGTGCTCCGGCTCCAGCTCGAGCGCATGCAGGCCGGCTTCGTGCCGTCGCTTCGGGAGTACAACCGGGTCTTCGGGGTGACCCGGGAGCGCCTCGAGGCCCACGCCCCCGAGCACCAGCTCGTCCTCCACCCGGGCCCGATGAACCGGGGCGTGGAGATCGACTCGGACGTCGCCGACGGCCCCCGCTCGGTGATCCTGCCCCAGGTGACCAACGGCGTGGCGGTGCGGATGGCCGTCCTCTACCTGCTCTCCGGCGGGCGGCCGGAGCAGGCCGAGGCCGCCAAGAAGGGGGCGGAGTGACCGGCGCGACCGTGCTGCGGGGCGGGCGGCTCGTCGACCCGTCGACCGGCCGGGACGGGACGGGGGACCTGCTGGTCCGCGACGGGACGATCGCCGGGGCCGGCGAGCTCGACGACGTCCCGCCGGGGGCCGAGGAGGTGGACGTCTCGGGGCTCGTCGTGGCCCCGGGCTTCGTCGACCTCCACGTCCACTTCCGGGAGCCCGGGGGGGAGCACAAGGAGACGGTCCGCTCCGGCGCGCGGGCGGCGGCGGCCGGGGGGTTCACCACCGTCTGGACGATGCCGAACACCGACCCGCCGCTGGACGACCCCGCGGCCGTGGGCTACGTCCGGGCCGAGGGCGAGCGGGCGTCCGGGGCCCGGGTGGCGCCGGTGGGGGCCGCCACGGAGGGCCTCGAGGGCGAGCAGATGACCGAGATCGGCGAGCTCGTGGACGCCGGGGCGGTGGCGGTCTCCGACGACGGCCGCCCCATCTGGGACGGCGGGCTGCTCCGGCGGCTGCTGGAGTACACGCAGACCTTCGGCATCCCGGTGCTCCAGCACGCGGAGGTCGAGAGCCTCTCCGCCCACGGGGTGATGAACGAGGGGAGGGTCTCCACCGCGCTGGCGCTGCGGGGGATCCCGAACGCCGCCGAGGCGGCCATGGTCGCCCGGGACTGCATGCTCGCCGACCTCACCGGGGGGCGGCTCCACGTGTGCCACGTCTCCACCCGGGAGGCCGTGGACCAGCTCCGCCTGGCCCGGTCGCGGGGCGTGCCGGTGACGGCCGAGGTCACGCCGCACCACCTGGCCCTGACCGAGGAGGAGGTCCGGGGGTACCGTACGGAGGCGAAGATGAACCCGCCGCTGCGGTCGGAGGACGACCGCAGGGCGGTGAGGGAGGCGCTGGCCGAGGGCGTGATCGACGTCGTCGCCACCGACCACGCGCCGCACCACTACGAGGAGAAGGAGCGGGAGTTCGACGACGCCCCGTTCGGGGTCGTGGGCCTGGAGACGGCCCTGGGGGTGGCGGTGGCGGAGCTGGTAGAGACCGGCCTCCTCGACCTCCCCGAGCTCGTCGACCGCATGGCCTGCGCGCCGGCGCGCATCATGGGCCTTCCGGGGGGGACGCTGGAGGAGGGGGCGCCGGCCGACGTGGTGGTCTTCGACCCGGCGGAGCGCTGGACGGTGGACCCGGACCGCTTCGCGTCGAAGAGCCGGAACACGCCCTTCGCCGGACGGGAGCTGGTCGGCCGGGTGCGGCGGACGCTGGTCGGCGGGGAGACGCGGTACCGGGCCGGCTCGTCCGACCGTCCGCCGGCGGCCCGGGCCTGACCCTCCCGCTCCGCCCGGACGAGCCCCCGAGCACGGACGCCCGATCATCTCACGACAGCCGAGGACGACGATGACGCAGACGGAGACCCACGGGCAGGACCAGGTCATCCCCGACGACGTCGCCGACCTCCTGGAGAAGCGATCCACGATCCGGGAGTGGCTCGATCGCCTGGAGGAGCGCGAGGACGACGTCCGGGAGGAGGTCTACGCCCGGGTCGGCGAGGACTACGGCGAGCGCCTCGCCCGGGTCGAGGAGCAGCTCGTCGGGCACCGCACGGAGCTCCGCCGGGCGCTCGAGGAGCGCCGCCGGGTGCTCGAGGACGCCGAGGCCCAGCGGGAGGAGCGGGCGGCGCTCCTCGAGGAGGTCGAGCTGCGCCACGAGGTCGGCGAGCTCACCGACGAGGAGTGGGAGGAGAGCCGCGAGGAGCACCAGGCGGCCCTGGACGAGCTGGACGCGAAGCTCGAGGAGATCGGGGACGCCGTGGACCGCCTGGAGGAGGTCGTCTCCGAGCTGCAGGAGATCGGCGAGGCCCCGGCCGCCGCGGCCG
>CAYZLN010000015.1:15936-18352 GCA_964479295.1 uncultured Gemmatimonadota bacterium | reverse complement strand
GGCGGGACACCCAGACGCCGATGGGCTTGTCGCGGTTCTGGGCCGGCTTGAACTCCATCTGCTTGGCCACCTTCAGCGCGGCCTCGTTGAAGGCCTCGTAGTCGCTGCCCTGCTGCACCCGGGCGTCGGTCACCTCGCCGTTCTCGTCCACGAAGAGCCACAGCATCACCTGGCCGCCGATGCCGGCCTCGCGGAGCGAGGACGGGTAGTACCGCTTCAGCAGCCCCTGGATCTCGGTGTCGTTGGTCGCCCGCGGGTCCACGTCCCGGGGGATCCAGGACGGGCGGTCCGAGGGCTGGCCCGCCTCCGGGGGCGGCGGGAGGTTCTCGGTCGGGTTGTCCTCGAAGGTGGTCTCCGCGATGGTGACGTCCTCGTCCACCTCCGCCTCGGCCACCTGGGGGGTCGCCGGCCGGGCGATCTGCTCGGGCGGCGGCGGGATCTCCACCTGCGGCGGCAGCTCGACCGCCTCCATCTCGTCCCCGGTGTTGGCCATCTCGGAGGCCGAGAGCTGGGGGAAGATCTGGAAGAAGGCGAAGTGCAGGGCCACGGCCGCGATGACGCCGCCGTAGAACCAGTCCAGGTACGACTCCTTGAACCGGTCGTTGGCGGTCTCGGTCGAGGAGCCGAACCCTCCGGTCGCTCGGTCGTCCGCTTCGGGGGTCATCGTCCTCTACCTCCTGGGCCGGGTGACCCGCTGCTCGATGCGGGTGGCGAAGGTGACGCGGACCGCGCCCGCCGCCTGGAGCTGCTTCGTGATGGCGTTGATCTGCTGGTAGGGCACTTCCCGGTCGGCCCGGATCGCGACCACCAGCTCGCGGTTCTCCGCGTAGATGGGGCGGACGACCTTCGCCACGTCCTGGGTGGGCGTGAGCTGGTCGTTGATGTAGATGTCGCCGTTCCCCTCCACCCAGACGTGGAGGATGTTCTTCCGCTTCTCGTCGATCTTCTTCGTGGCCTCCGCCTCCATCCACTCGATGTCCCGCTTCTGCTCCTTGCGGAACACGGTCGTGACCATGAAGAAGATCAGCAGGAGGAACGCGATGTCGGCCAGGGACGAGGTGGGGATCTGGGAGTCCGCCCCCGAGTCCCTGTCGAAGCCTCCGTTGCCCTTGAGCGCCATGATCTACTCCTGCATCTGAAGCGAGATACGGGACGCGTCGGCCAGCTTCACTTCGTCCAGCACGTTGACCATATGCCGATACGGGGCCGAGGGGTCCGTCTGTATCGCCACGATGAGCTTCGGGTTGGCCGAGAGCTCCTGCTTGACGATGCCGTCCACCTGCCGGTAGGGCACGGTCTGCTCGGACTCGCTCTCGCCCCGCCGGACCACCACCGACCCGTCCTGCTGCACCATCAGGAAGAGGATGTTCTCCGACGGGACCTCCTGCTGCTCCTGCTCCTCGGGCAGCACGATGGGAAGCCCCTTCTCCTCGTTGAACACCGTCGTGGTGAGGAAGAAGATCAGCAGGAGGAAGGCGATGTCCGCCAGGGAGGCGGTGGGGATCTCGTCGGAGACCCGTTCCTTGCGCTCGAGAATCGGCATGGCTGCCCCTGCGTCCTAGTTGCCCGCGTCGGCGGAGGCGGCCGGCGCGCCGGATCCGCCCGGCGTCCCGGGGCCGCCCCCGTGCTCGATCTCCCAGACCAGGTCGAGGACCGCCTGGGCCCCCTGCTCCATCTCGGCCACCAGCTTGTCCACCCGGCTGATGAAGAAGTGGTGCGCCAGGTGGACCGGCACCGCGATGGCCAGGCCGGTGGCGGTGGTGATCAGCGCCACCTTGATGCCCCCCGCCACGAGCGCGGGCTCGACCTGGCCCGCCTGCTCGATGGAGGCGAAGGCCAGGATCATCCCGATCACCGTGCCCAGGAAGCCCAGCATCGGCGCCACGTTGGCGATGGTCGCCAGCACCACCAGGCCCCGCTCGAGGAAGTCGAGCTCGATGGTGCCCGTGGTGTTGATCGCCGCCTGGAGGTCGGCCTCCGTGTGCTTCTCCTCGATCCGCCGGAGGCCGGCCAGCATGATGGCCGCCACCGGGCCCGGGGTCTCCTCGGCCACCCGCATGGCCTCGTCGAGGTCGCCCTGGCGGCTCAGCGCCTCGATCTCCTCCAGGAGGTCCTTCGACTCCCGGTGGGCCACCCACAGGGTCCAGGCCTTGGCGATGATGACGCCCACCGCGACGAGCGAGCACAGGATCAGCGGGTACATCATGAACCCGCCGTCCCGGACGAGCGTCATAAGCTGGTACGTCGCCCCGTCAGCTCCTTGCACGTCCCTCTCCCTGCTGTGAGCGGCGCGTCGGGCCCTCCGGCCCGGACGTCCGCCGGGTCGACCGGCGGGTCCGTCGGGGTGGAGAGCCCGTCGGATCGCGCGAAACCGCCTTCATTGTAGAGCGGGCTTCGGGGCCCGTCAACGAACCCG
>CAYZLN010000015.1:14197-15836 GCA_964479295.1 uncultured Gemmatimonadota bacterium | reverse complement strand
CCCGGAGGTCGTCGGGGCTGAGGTCGCGGAAGATGCGGCCCCGGACCGCCAGCGAGATCTGCGCCGTCTCCTCCGAGACGACCACCACGTAGGCGTCCGTCTCCTCCGACAGGCCCAGGGCCGCGCGGTGCCGCGTGCCCAGCGAGCGGTCCTCGACCGGGAACTGCGTGAGCGGGAGGATGCAGCCGGCGGCCACGATCTGGTCGCCGCGCACCACGACGGCGCCGTCGTGGAGCGGCGAGTAGGGCGTGAAGATCGTGGTGATCAGCTCGGCCGAGACGTCCGCCGAGATCCGGGTGCCGTTGTTCTCGACGTACTCCCCGAGCCCCACCTCGCGCTCGATGGCGATGAGCGCCCCGATCTTCGCCCGCGACAGGCGCTCGGCGGCCTCGGCGATCTCCTCGGCCACCTCGCTCTCCTCGAGCCGCGGGAAGAACTGCCACACGCGGCTGCGGCCGAGCCGGGCGAGGGCGTTCCGGAGCTCGGGCTGGAACACGACGATGAGCGCGAAGGCGCCGTAGGTGAAGAGCTGGGAGAGGATGTACTCGATCAGGCCCAGCTCCAGGTAGTTCGCCAGGCCGTAGACCCCGACCAGCAGCACCAGGCCCAGGAGGATCTGCAGCGCCCGGGTCCCCGTCCACAGCAGGAGGATCCGGTAGAAGAGGTAGGCGACCAGGAGGATCTCGACGAGATCCTTCCAGTCCACCTGCAGGTAGGCGACGTAGTCGACGAGCCACTGCATCGCGGGCCCTCAGCTCTCCCGGAGGACGGCGTGCGCCAGGTCCAGGGCGCGCCGGGCGGCACGCACGTCGTGGACCCGGAAGACCCGCGCCCCCCGCTCCAGCGCGAGGACACAGGCCGCCAGGGTGCCCTCCAGCCTCTCCCCGGCCGGCACCTCGAGCACCTCCCCGATGAACGACTTCCGCGACGGGCCGACCAGCACGGGCCGGCCCCGGACGGCGAACTCGCCGGCGCGCCCGACGATCTCCAGGCTCCCCCGGGCCGTCTTGGCGAACCCGATGCCCGGGTCCACCACGATCTGCGCCGGGTCGCAGCCCCTGCGCCCGGCCTCGTCGACGGCCTCCGAGAGGAACGCCCTCACCTCGGCCACCAGGTCGTCGTACTCCGTCCGGTCCTGCATGGTGCGCGGCGTGCCCCGCATGTGCATGAGCACGAGCCCGGCGCCGCGCTCGGCGGCCAGGTCGGCCAGCCCGGCGTCGAAGCGGAGCCCGGAGACGTCGTTGATCACGGCGGCCCCGGCGTCGAGGGCCCGGGCCGCCACCTCCGACTTCGTGGTGTCCACCGAGATCGGCACCGGCCCGCCGCCGAGCTCCTCGAGCACCGGGCCGACGCGGGCCCACTCCTCCTCCGCCTCCACCGGGGACGCGCCGGGCCGGGTCGACTCGCCGCCGACGTCCACGAGGTCGGCGCCCTCCTCGGCCATCCGGTGCGCCTGCTCGACCGCGGCGCCGGGGTCCAGGTGCTCGCCCCCGTCGTAGAAGGAGTCCGGGGTCACGTTGAGGACGCCCATCACCAGGGGCCGGTCCAGCGGAAGCTCCCCGCCCCGGACCCGCCAGGCGGCGCCGGCGTCCCCGGGGCTCACGCCGGCACCTGCGAGGAAGCGTCGTCCGCGTCGGCG
>CAYZLN010000015.1:0-14097 GCA_964479295.1 uncultured Gemmatimonadota bacterium | reverse complement strand
TCCAGCAGGGCCCCGGCGACGGCCTCCAGCAGGTCGCGGTTCTCCCCGAGGGTCGTCCGGGCGGTGGCGTAGGCCTCGTCCAGGATCCGCTTGACCTCGGCGTCGACGAGCTCGGCCGTCTTCTCGCTCACCTCCCGCCGGTGGCCCAGGTCGCGCCCCAGGAACACCTCCTCCTCCCGGTCGCCGACCGTCATGGGCCCGACCGCCTCGGACATCCCGAACTGGGTGACCATCCGGCGGGCGATGCCGGTGGCCCGCTCGAGGTCGTCGCCGGCGCCGGTGGTGGTCTTCTCGGGGCCGAAGACCATCTCCTCGGCCACGCGGCCGCCGAAGAGCAGGGCGAGCTGTCCCTCGAGCCACGACCGGCTGTAGTTGTGCCGGTCCTCCTCCGGGAGCGACGCCGTGAGGCCCAGGGCCCGACCCCGCGGCACGATGGTGACCTTGTGCAGCGGGTCCAGCCCGGGCAGGCGCAGGGCGACGACGGCGTGGCCCGCCTCGTGGTAGGCGGTGACCCGCCGCTCCTCCTCCGAGATCACCAGGCTCCTGCGCTCGGCCCCGAGCATGACCTTGTCCTTCGCTTCCTCGAGGTCCTCCATGTGCACCCGGTCGCGGTCCCGCCGGGCGGCCAGCAGGGCCGCCTCGTTGACGATGTTCGCGAGCTGGGCGCCCGACAGCCCGGGGGTGGCCCGGGCCAGCACCCCGAGGTCGATGTCCTCGGCCAGGGGCACGTCGCGGGTGTGCACCTCCAGGATCCCCTCGCGCCCCCGGACGTCGGGGCTGTCCACCACGATCTGGCGGTCGAAGCGGCCCGGCCTCAGCAGCGCCGGGTCCAGGACGTCGGGGCGGTTGGTCGCCGCCAGCAGGATCACCCCGGCGTTGGGCTCGAACCCGTCCATCTCGACGAGGAGCTGGTTCAGCGTCTGCTCGCGCTCGTCGTGGCCCCCGCCCAGGCCCGCGCCCCGGTGGCGGCCCACGGCGTCGAGCTCGTCGATGAAGACGATGCACGGCGCGCGGCCCTTCGCCTGCTCGAACGTATCCCTTACTCGAGCGGCCCCGACCCCGACGAACATCTCCACGAAGTCGGAGCCGGACATCGAGAAGAACGGCCGCCCCGCCTCGCCGGCCACGGCCCGGGCCAGCAGCGTCTTGCCCGTGCCCGGCGGGCCCACCAGGAGGGCGCCCTTCGGCAGCCGGCCGCCGAGCCGGCTGAAGCGGTCGGGCTCCCTCAGGAAGTCGACGATCTCCTGCAGCTCCGCCAGCGCCTCCTCGCAGCCCGCCACGTCGTCGAAGGTGACCTCGGGGGTCTCGCCCGTGACCAGGTGGGGCTTGGAGCGGGCGAACTGGAAGGCCCGGTTGCCTCCCCCCTGCATCTGGCGCCAGAGGAAGAGCCAGATGCCGGCGATCAGGATCCAGGGCAGCGCCCGGAGCACCCAGGCCAGCCACGAGCCGGCCGGGCCCTTCCCCTCCACCTGGACGCCGGCGTCCTCGAGCTGCTGCACCAGCTCGAGATCGGCCTCGAAGGGCAGGTGGGTCCGGAAGCGGCGCACCTCGGCCCCGCCCTCGCGGACCGGCGTGGCCAGGACGCCCTCCAGCTCGCGCCCCTCCCGGACGGTGACCGACTCGACGTTCTGCGCGCGGAGCTGGGCCCGGAACTCGCTGTAGGTGAGCTCGCCGGCGTCGCCGGCCCCGGCCCTCATCACCGAGAGGGCGACGACGGGGAGGAGGAGCACCAGCACCCAGAAGGACGGGCTCCGCCAGAACGGGGCCCGGGACCCGCCGTCGTCCGGAGCGTCGCCGGAGGCTCTCATCTCGACCGCCGGGCCCGGGGGATCAGATGCTGGCGATGAAGGGGAGGTGGCGGAAGTCCTCGGCGTGGTCGAGGCCGTACCCCACCAGGAACTCCTCCGGCGCGTCGAAGCCCACCCACCGGGGCTCCAGCGCCAGGTCGTCCGCCATCCGCTTGTGGAGCAGCGCGCACATCTCCAGCGATCCCAGGTCGCGGGAGCGGAGCGACGGGACCAGCTCGTTCACCGTCGTGCCGCTGTCGATGATGTCCTCCACCAGCACCACGTTCCGGCCCTCCAGGGGGGTCGAGGGGTCGTAGAGCGTCTTCACCTCCCCCGACGACGTCGTGCCGAGCCCGTAGCTGGAGACGACCAGGAAGTCGACGTGGACGGGGCGGGAGATGCGCCGGACCAGGTCGGCCAGGAAGATGAACGACCCCTTGAGCAGGCCGAGGACCAGGAGGTCCTCGTCGGGGGGGTAGTGCTCGGTGATGGCGCGGCCCATCTCGGCCACCCGCTCGGCGATCTCCTCCGGCGTGTAGACCACACGCTCGAGCTCCCGGCCGCCCGTGGCCGAGAGGGTCCGCTCGTCGGCCAGCCGGCCGCCCTCACGCATCGTCGACGATGATCACGAGGCGCTCCTCTGTGTTCCCGGGGACACTTCGGGGATCGCGGGCGAGCCCCGCCACCCACAGCGTGCGGCCCGACGCCGTCACCAGTGTAGGGATCCGGGGACGGCGCGAAAGGGGGACCCGCCGGTCGTTGAACAGCCGCTTCAGCTTGCGGGCGCCGGCCGGCGTCCGGATCCGGTCGCCGTCCCGCCATCCCCGCAGGGTGAGCGGGAAGCCCACACGGCCCGCGGGCACCCCGAGCCGCCGCCGCGGGGCCGGGGGGCCGCCGGCGTACCCGTCGTCGGCCGCGGCGTCCGACCCGGGATCCGCGCCGGCGGGCCCAGCGGGCCGCCACCGCACGTCGAGCTCGCGGCCACCGATCGCGACCCGGCCCTCGTCCGGTCCCGGATCCGGGATCGGGAGCTCCTCGTCGGGGGTCGGCTCCGGCGGCCGGCCGAGCCAGAGGTGCTCGAACTCCCGGGCGAGCACCCGGCCTTCACCCACGTCCACGCGCCCGCCGCTGCGGCCCTCGGTGATAAACTCGGCGGCCGACCGGGTTCCGCCCTCGGTCAGCCGTACGCCCTGTTCGCGGGCGGCCTCCCGGAGGGCCCGGGCCCGGGTCTCGGGGTCGGCCTCGGCCAGGGGGCGGAGGAGGAGGCGGACGGCGTCGTCCGGCCATCCCTCCCTCGGGTCGCTCGCCGGCGCGTCCCGGGCCCGCTCCAGCAGGCGCCGGGCGTGGCCGTCCAGCGCCCGGTCGGCCCGCGAGGCGTGGCGGGAGAGCGCCAGCAGCGGCTCCCGGACGGGTTCCCCCCAGGCCTCCTCGAGGGCCGGGAGCACCCGTGCCCGGAGGCGGCCCCGGCTCCAGCGCGGGTCCCGGTTCGAGGGGTCGCGGAGGTGCGGGATCCCCCGCTCCTCGACCCAGCTCCCGAGGGCCTCCCGCGCGAAGGGGAGCAGCGGCCGGGCCAGCCGGTCCCGCCGGGCCGGGATCCCCCGCAGGCCGCGCAGGCCCGTCCCCCTGAGGATCCGGAAGAGGACGGTCTCCACCTGGTCGTCGGCGTGGTGGCCCGTGGCGATCCGGTCCGCGCCCTCCTGGTCGGCCACCGCCCGCAGGAAGGCGTATCGCGCCCGGCGGAGGGCCTCCTGCTTCGGCGGCGGCCGACGGGCCGGGCCGCCGACGGTGCACCGGACGCCCAGCTCGGCGACCCAGCTCCGCACCCGGGCGGCCTCCTCGCCGCTCCCCTCCCGGAGGCCGTGGTCGAAGTGGGCGGCCGAGAGGGAGAGCCCCCGTCGACCGGCGAGCCCGGCCAGCAGGTGGAGGAGGGCCATGGAGTCCGGGCCCCCCGAGACGGCCACCAGCACGTCGGCGCCCCGGGGCAGGAGGTCGGGGCGCTCGCGGAGGTGGTCGTCCAGCCGGCGCGGGAGATCCGAGGGGTCGGGGGCTTCGGGCACAGGGGTCCCCGGACGCTGCGTGAGCTCTCTGGCGGCGGCCCGGCCCGGGGCGCCGCCGGCGTCGATCGCTCCGGCGGGGCCCAGTGACGTCCGCGGGGCCGGCCCGGCGGCCGGCGCGGCCGACGGGGGGCGGGGGACGTCGCGCGTCAGGCCTGCTCCCCGCGGCCCCGGCGGGACGACGGGTCCCGGCCGGTGTGGCGCGGCATCCGGGGCGCCCGGGGGAGACGCTCCCGCCACGTGCTCGCGCCGCGGTGGAAGGTCATCTCGGACGGGCCGGCCACGCCCACGCCGAAGCGGGTCCCGCGGGCCGTGCGGGCCGTAGCGTCGTCGGCCTGCGACGCCCCGGCGGCCTCGGCCTCGTCCCCGCCCGCCTCCGTCCCGGCGTCCCCGCCGGCCCCGGGCTCCGCGCGGGCCGGCTCCTCGCCGGCGGCGACCTCGTACTTCCGGTCGGCCTCCCACCCCCGGTCGTGGCCGTTGACGTACGCCCTCAGCGCCCGGCGCCAGTCCGTGCGGCCCGGCGTGCCGTAGGCGTGGGGGTAGTCGGCGTCGCCGAAGCGCTCGCCGGCGGGCCGGCCGTACGTCTCGTCGTACGCCCGCTCGCCACGCTCCTTCGCGGCCACCTCGGACTTCGAGTCGCGCCCCTCCACGGCGCTCCGGTCGGCGGGGCCGGGCCCTCCGCCTCCGTCGTCCGGCGCTTCCCGGTCCTCTGCGGCGGACGAAGCCGCCGCCTCCGCCGCGTCGCCGTCGCGCGCGGTCATACCTCCATGACCTCCTCCTCCTTGCGGTCCAGGAGCTCGTCGATCGTCCCGACGTGGTCGTCGGTGAGCTCCTGGAGGTCGTCGAGCCAGCGGTGGTACTGGTCCTCGCTGATCTCGCCGTCCCGCTCCATCTCCTGGAGGCGGTTCTTGGTGTCCTGGCGGACCTGGCGGACCGCGATCCGGCCCTCCTCGGCCATCCGGTGGAGGACCTTGACCATCTCCTTGCG
The DNA here is from genome assembly GCA_964479295.1 of uncultured Gemmatimonadota bacterium. Lineage (GTDB taxonomy): Bacteria > Gemmatimonadota > Gemmatimonadetes > Palauibacterales > Palauibacteraceae > CAYVFM01. The sequence goes on along the minus strand of CAYZLN010000015.1, from coordinate 9,268 downwards.
GCGCTCCTCGCTCAGCGGGGGCACCGGCACCCGCACCATCCCGCGGTCGACGGAGGGGTTGAGCCCCATGTCGGCCTGCTCGATGGAGCGCTTGATGTCGTCCGCGATGTTCTCGTCGTAGGGCTGGACGAGGAGGAGGTTGGGCTCGGGGGCGCTGACGTTGGAGATCTGGTTGAGGGGCACGGTGGAGCCGTAGGCGGCGACCTTCACCGTGTCCAGCAGCGTGGGCGTGGCCTTGCCGGTCCGCACCGTGTTGAACTCGCGTCGGACCGCGTCCACGGCCCCGTCCATCTTGTCGTCGGCCTCCTCCAGGACGTCGCCGGACATCTCTGCCTCCTCGGCTGCTCGGCGGTCAGGCCACCAGGGTCCCCACCCGGTCCCCGCGAAGGGCGGAGAGGATGGAGCCGGACCTCCGGATGTTGAGCACGACCACGGGCAGGTCGTTCTCCTTGCAGAGCGAGATGGCGGCCGCGTCCATCACCTCGAGCTCCTTCGTCATCACCTCGAGGTACGAGATCTCGGGGATGAAGCGGGCGTCCGGGTCCGACTCCGGGTCGGCCGTGTACACGCCGTCCACCTTGGTGGCCTTGAGGATGACGTCGGCCTCCATCTCGATGGCCCGGAGGACGGCCGCCGTGTCGGTGGAAAAGTATGGGTTGCCGGTGCCGCCCGCGAAGATGACCACCCGGTCCTTCTCCAGGTGGCGCAGGGCCCGGCGGCGGATGTAGGGCTCGGCGAGCTCCTCCATCCGGATGGCCGTCATCACCCGGGTCTCCACGTCGTGGCGCTCCATCATGTCCTGCAGCGCCAGGCCGTTGATGACGGTGGCCAGCATCCCCATGTAGTCGGCGGAGACGCGGTCCATGCCCTGCTCGCTGGCGACGGTGCCGCGGAGGATGTTGCCGCCGCCGACCACGAGGCCGAGCTCCACGCCCGCCTCGTGGACCTTGATGATCTCCCGGGTCAGCTCCTCGATCACCGGCGGGTGGATGCCGAAGCCCTGCTCCCCGGCCAGGGCCTCGCCGGACAGCTTCACGAGGGCCCGGGGGTACTCGAGGTCGTCCACGTCCGTCGTCTCCGTCACGGGCTCCGACACGGTCGCCTCCGCCGTCAGCTTCCCACCTCGAAGCGCACGAAGCGGCGCACCTCCAGGCCCTCGCCGCCCCCGGCGACGTGGTCGCCGACGGTGACGTCCGGGTCCTTCACGAAGGGCTGCTCGAGCAGCGCGTTCTCCTCGAAGAACTTCCGCATCCGCCCCTCGACGATCTTCTCGACGATGTCGGGGGGCTTGCCCTCCTCCTCGGCCTGCTCCCGGAGCACCTTCCTCTCGCGCTCGCGCTCCTCCTCGGGGATGTCCTCGCGGCGCACGCCCGCCGGCTCCGACGCGGCCACGTGCATGGCGACGTCGCGGGCCAGCGTCCCGGCCTCCTCCCGGTCGTCGACGCCGCCGAGCTCCACCAGGACCCCGATCTTGTCGCCGAAGTGGACGTAGTCGGCCACCACGGCGTCGTCGGCCGGCTCCCAGCGGACCCAGCGGTCGAGCTGGAGGTTCTCGCCGATCTTGGCGCGCAGCCCGTTGAGCTCCTCCCGGAGGGGCTCGTCCTCGGGCAGGTCCAGCAGCTCCTCGCCCGAGCGCGTCTCCCCCTCGGGGAGGTCGGCGTCCCGGGCCACCCGCGCCGCCCTCCGGGCGAAGGCGACGAACTCGTCGTTCTTGGCGACGAAGTCGGTCTCGCTGGTCACCGCCACCATGGCCACGGGCCCGGAGCCCTCGGAGCCGGCCACCTTGACCGTCCCCTCGTCGGTGGCCCGCTCGGCCCGCTTCGCCGCCTTCGACGCCCCCTTCTTGCGGAGGAGGTCGATGGCCTCCTCCTCGTCGCCGCCGGTCTCCTGCAGCGCCTCCTTGCAGTCCATCATCCCCGCGCCCGTGCGGTCACGGAGCGACTTGATCGCCTCGACTGTGATCTCCGTCATGTCTCTCCTTCCGGGTTCGGCTGCTCATCCATCCAAAAAAAAAGGCCACCGGGAGTGGCCTGGTCGGGGCCTCCGTCAGGAGCCGTCCGGCTCCTCCTTCTCCTCCGCCTCCCCCTCGCCGGCGGAGACGCCCACGGCCTCGCCCTCCTCGTCCTCGACCTCGTCCCCCGAGGCCTCGGCCTCGGGGCGCTGCTCCTCGTCCGCCTCCTCGTCGTCGTCCCCCTCTTCGGCGGCCGCGGCGTCCGGGCCCTCCTCGTCGTCGGCGGCCTCCGGCGACGGCGCCTCCTCTTCGTCCTCTCCGGCGGCGGCCTCGCCGGCGGGCGCCGCCTCGTCCTCCTCCTCGCCGGGGGTGGCGCTGACCGCCGGCTCGGCGGTCTGCACCTCGGCCTCGACGGCCACCTTCTCCGGGTCGACGTCGCCGTCCATCCGCTCGGCCGCCTGGCGCGCCTGGGCGATGACCTCGGGCTTCGGTCGCCGCCGCGGCTTCTTCCGCCGCTTCGAGCGCTCGGCCGCCTCCTCGGCGGTCTCGTCGACGTCGGAGGAGTAGGTGTACGCCTCGGCCTCCTCCTCGCCGGCCTCGGGGACCTCCCGCTTGGCCGCCTCCACGGCGTCGGCGATGGCCCCGGTGATCAGCTCCACCGCCCGGATGGCGTCGTCGTTGCCCGGGATCGGCACGTCGAGACGGTCGGGGTCGGCGTTGGTGTCGGCGATGGCCACCACCGGGATGTCCAGGCGGTCGGCCTCCTTGACGGCGATCTCCTCGCGCTTGGCGTCGACCACGTAGACCAGGCCCGGCAGCTCGGTCATCTGCTTGATGCCCGCCAGGTAGCGCTCGAGCTTCTGCCGCTCCCGGTCGAGGAGGATCTGCTCCTTCTTCGTGTAGTAGTCGAAGTGCCCCTCCTCCAGGCCGGTCTCCAGCTCCTTGAGCCGGCGGATGTTCTTCTCGATGGTCTGGAAGTTCGTCAGCAGGCCGCCGACCCATCGCTCGGTGACGTGGAAGGCGTCGCAGCGCTCGGCCTCCCGGCGGACGATCTCGGCGAGCTGGGGCTTGGTGCAGACGAAGAGGACCGACTCGCCCTTCTCCACCGTCTCCCGGATCATCTCCCGGGCACGCTGGAGCTCGCGGAGCGTCTTCTTGAGGTCGAGGAGGTAGATGCCGCTCCGCTCGGCGAAGATGTACTTGCGCATCTTCGGGTTCCACCGGCTCGTCTGGTGCCCGAAGTGGACACCCGCGCGGAGGAGGTCCTGCATTCCGACGTCGGCCATGCTTTCGTCCGTCCCTCTGGATTTATCTCTTGGAGAACTGGCCCTTCTTGCGGGCCTTCGGCTGTCCGGGCTTCTTGCGCTCCACGATCCGGGGGTCCCGCGTGAGGAAGCCCTCGGCGCGCAGCTCCTCCTTGAGCTCCTGGTCCCACTCGACCAGCGCCCGGGCCACGCCGAGCTGCGTCGCGTCGGCCTGCCCCGTGAGCCCGCCGCCGTTCGCCCGGACCTCGATGTCGAACATCCCCTCGGTCTCGGTGTGCTTCAGCGGCTTGCTCACCGTCTCCCGGTAGCGGAGGATGGGGAAGTACTCGTCCAGGTCGTCCCCGTTGACGTTCCACCGGCCCTCGCCGGGCCGCAGGATGACGCGCGCGACCGCCGTCTTCCGACGGCCGACGGTCTGGATCGGGTCGACCTTCCAGGCTCTGTCGTCTCGCTCGGCCAACGTTCCTCCGTGTCGTCGTGTTCCTTCCGGGCTCCGCGATCGTCTCCGCGCCCGCCCCGTCTCGCCGGGCGCGGCGCGCGGCGTCGGGCCGCCTCCCGGCCGGGCGTCGGCCCGGCCCGGGCTACACCTCGAGGGGCTCGGGGGTCTGGGCCTCGTGGGGATGGTCGGGCCCCGCGTAGACGCGGAGCTTCTTCCGCATCTCGCCCCCCAGCTTCGTCTTCGGGAGCATGCCCTTCACGGCCCGCTCGATGACGTACTCGGGACGGCGCTCCCGCATCCGCTCGAAGGGGACGTGCTTGTCGCCCCCCATCCAGCCGCTGTGGCGGAAGTACGTCTTCGTGTCTTCCTTGTCCCCGGTCAGGCGGATCTTCTCGGCGTTCACCACGACGACGTGGTCGCCCACGTCGAGGTGGGGCGTGTAGGTGGGCTTGTGCTTGCCGCGCAGGACGCTCGCCACGCGGGTCGCCAGCCGGCCGAGGACCTCGTCCTCGGCGTCGACGACCCACCACTCGCGCTCGATCTCGTCCGCGCTGACCGAATAGGTCTTCATCTTCCTCGCGTCCGTCGGTGTCCGTCTTCTACTTACCTTCGCGCCGGGCCTCGTTCCGCCGCGGCCCGCGCGCAGGGGGGCACAGAGAAACGAAGAGCCGTTCCGCTCGGGAACGGCCGGTGCGATACGTCCGCCTCGCCGCAGCCCTTGAGTCTACCCGGTCCACACGGGGGCTGTCAACCGAGACTCCGCCCCGCGTCGTCCGGGACGGGCCGGGGCGTCAGCGCGCGAAGTCCTCCAGGGCGTCGCGCTGCGGGGCGGCGCGGAGCCGGTCCAGCGCCCGGTCCTTGAGCTGGCGGACCCGCTCGCCGCTCACCCCCAGCTCGCGGCCGAGGCGCTCGAGCGACCGGGCGGGCCGGCCGTCCAGCCCGAAGTACCCCCGCAGGACCCGTTCCTCCCGCTCGGGGAGGAACGCCAGCCCGGCGTCCAGCAGGTCCCGCAGCGCCCGCCGCTCCACCGAGCTGCCCGGATCGTCCGCCCCGGGGTCCGGCACCCGCTCCTCCAGCGCCCCGTCCCTCCGCCCGGGGCCCGGGTCGTCGAGGGAGACGAACCGCACCCGCCGCGCGCGGCGGCGGCCGGACCCGGTCTCCCGCACCACGCCGGCCCGGGGGCGGCCGTTCCGGTCCGGGGCCGGGGAGGTCCTGGGGCCGGCGGCCGACAGCGCCGCCAGGATCGCCTGACGCACCCACCACGCGGCGTACGTCACGAAGCGCACGCCGTGGCGCTCGTCGAAGCGCTCGGCGGCGCGGACGAGCCCGACGTTCCCCTCGTTGACGAGCTCCTCGAACGCGACGCCGCGGCCCCGGTACCGCTTGGCCACCGCGACGACGAACCGGAGGTTGGAGGTGACGAGCCGCCGCCGGGCCGCCCCGTCGTCCCGCTCCCGGGCCCGCCGGGCCAGCCGGGCCTCCTCCTCCCGGTCCAGGAGGGGATACCGGCCGATTTCCTCCAGGTAGCGGTCCATCGCCCCGCGCCGCCCGCTGGCCGTGCCTCCGCCGCCCGCCCTCTCCGTGTCCGTCCCGGCCGTGCCCATGCCCGCCTCCGTCGTCCCGCGTCCGCGTCTCTACAGGCTCACCGCACCGCCGAGAACATCCGCCTCCAGCGCACCCTCTCGAGCCAGGGCCGGGCCCCCGGGCCGTCCGGCCGGCGGGACCAGTAGACGAAGAGGGGCTCGCCCGTCACGGCCCCCCGGGGCACGAAGCCCCAGTAGCGTGAGTCCTCCGACGTCGCGCGGTTGTCGCCGAGGACGAAGACGGAGTCCCGCGGCACCCGCAGCGGGCCCCAGTCGTCGGACGTCGGCCGGTAGTCCCCGGCCGGGCGGGCCCCCGGGAGCAGGTACGCCTCCTGCCAGCGGAATCGCGGGCTGTGGAGGCCGTCCCCGAGGCCCCGCCGGGCGTAGGGCTCCTCCACGGGGCGCCCGTTGCGGTGGAGCCGCCCCGACCGCATCGCCACGGTGTCGCCCGGCCCCGCCACCACGCGCTTGACGTACCGGGCCCCTCCGCCCCGGTCGGCCGAAGCGGGGGGACGGAACACCACGACGTCGCCGACCTCGGGACGCCCGAGGCCCGGAAGGCGCCAGTCGGTGCCCGGCACCCGGGCGCCGTACGCCACCTTGCTGACGAGGAGGAAGTCCCCCACCAGCAGCGTGTCCTCCATCGAGGACGTCGGGATCCGGAACGCCTCCACCACGAAGCCCCGGAGGACGACGAAGAAGAGGAACGCGGTGGCCGCCACCTTCACCCACTCCCACACCCGGCGGGCCGCGCCCGTCCCGCCGGCCCCGGTCTCCCTCGACGCTCCGTCCATCGGTCCCTCCTCCCGGCTCGCGGCCGCGGACCCCGTCATCCCCTCGGGCCTCCTCCCCCGGCCCCCTCCCGGCCGGCCCGGACGGCCGGCTCGCGTGCCGGGCCGGAAACGTTAACGCCCCCCTCTCAACCGACCTTCACCGGGACGCGTACGTGGACGCACCGAGGAGGACGATCCGACGGCGACGCCCGGCCGGCCGATCCGCCCGGCGCCACCCCGATCCGCAGCCGGGGGACGGCCGCCCCGGGGCTCACCACTCGACGTCGATCTGCGCCCGCTGCAGCGTCCCGCTGTAGTCCAGGTAGGCCACCTTGGTCTCGGAGTAGAACTCGTACACCTCCCAGCCCCCTTCCCGGTGGCCGTTCCCGGTGCCCTTCACCCCGCCGAAGGGGAGATGCGCCTCGGCGCCGATGGTGGGGGCGTTGATGTAGGTGATCCCGGCGTCCATCCGGTCGATCGCCCGGAAGGCCCGGTTGACGTCGCGGGTGTACACGGCCGAGGAGAGGCCGTAGCCCGTGCCGTTGTTGATCTCCACGGCCTCGTCGAAGTCGTCGAACGGGACGACCGACAGCACCGGCCCGAAGATCTCCTCCTGCTCCACCCGCATCCCGGGCTCGACGCCGAGGAGGACCGTGGGCTCGAAGAAGTGCCCGTCCTCCAGGCCCTCGCCCCGGGCGCGCTCCCCGCCGCAGGCGAACTCGACGCCCTCGTCGCGGGCCACCTCCATGTACCGCTCGACCTTCTCCATCGCCTGCCGGTTGATCAGCGGCCCGACGTCCACCCCGGGGTCGAGGCCGTCGCCCAGCACCAGGTCGTCGACCTCGTCCAGCAGGTCCCGGACGAACTCGTCGTGGATCTCCCGGTGCAGCAGGAGCCGGCTGGTGGCGGTGCACCGCTGGCCGGTGGTGCCGAACGCGCCCCAGAGCACGCCGTCCAGGGCCAGGTCCATGTCGGCGTCGGGCATGACCACCTGGGCGTTCTTGCCCCCCATCTCCAGGGACACGCGCTTGTTCGTCCGGCCGCACACCTCGGCGATGCTCGTCCCGGTGCTCGTCGAGCCCGTGAACGAGATCCCGTCCACGTCCGGATGCTCGACCAGGGCCTCGCCCGCGCCCTCGGCGCCGTGGACGAGCTGGACCGCCCGGGGCGGGACGCCGGCCTCCAGGAGGAGCTCCACGAGCAGGTGCGCCGAGTGGGGGACGTCGGCGGCGGGCTTGAAGACCACCGAGTTCCCGCACAGCAGCGCCGGGAAGATCTTCCAGCTCGGGATGGCCGTGGGGAAGTTGAAGGGGGTGATGATCCCGAAGACGCCCACGGGCCGCCGGTAGCTCATCGCCCACTTGTCGGGCAGCTCGGAGGGGACGGTCTTGCCGAAGAGCCGTCGCCCCTCGCCGGCGGCGTACTGGGCGGTGTCGACGGCCTCCTGGACGTCCCCGCGGGTCTCCTCCAGCACCTTGCCCATCTCGCGGGTCTGGTGCCGGGCGAGCTCGTCCTTGTGCTCGGTCATCAGCTCGCCGGCCTCCTTCAGGACGAGCCCGCGCTCGGGGACGGGCACGTCCCGCCACTCGCGGAAGCCCTCCCGGGCGGAGGCGACCGCCCGGTCGACCTCGTCGGCCGTCGTGACCGGGAAGCGGCCGATCACCTCGGAGGTGCGCGCCGGGTTGCGGTTCTCGAACCGCTCGCCGCTCTCCGGCTCCACCCATTCGCCGTCGATGAAGTTCCTGAAGTCCTGGGCCATCGCTGTCGCTCCCGTCTGTCGTGGGGTTCGTCGTCGGGTCGTCGCGTCGGGTTCGGTCGCTGACCGGCCGTCAGCCGGGGCCGGCCTCCCGGGCCAGCACGAGGCTCCCGTCCTCCACCCGGGCGGCGGTGAGCCCGAAGCCGACCTCCAGCACCACCGACCGGCCGTCGTCGTCGGCGGTGGGCAGGCCGAGCTCCGCGAGGAGCCACGGCAGCATGACGGAGGGGACCTGCACGGCGCCCGCCCGGAGCTCGTCGACCCGCAGCCGGAGCCGGCCCGGGGCGTCGGCCCCCGGACGCACCGCGGCGGTGACCCGGGCCGAGTCGCCCACCATCCGGCGGACCAGGGCCGGGAGCTCCCCCTCGACGAGGCGGCCGAGGTCGAGGGACGCCGTGATCCGGGCGGTGGAGTCCCGGAGCGTCACCTCGGGGTCGGCCACGCCCGGCGGCAGCCGGGGGGCCACCCGGTAGCGGACGAGGCTCTGCACCTCGACGCCGCTCAGCCGGACCTCTCCCGGGCGCTGCCGGCCCAGCGTCCGGGCGAGCCGGGCCTCGGCCCGGCCGGCGCGCTCCTCGGAGGGTTCCGTCGCGGCGGGGGCGGCGGCGCGCTCCTCCCACCAGGAGGCGATGTCGTCCTGGTAGGCCCATCCCGCCGCCACCCCGGCCACCAGGAGCGTCAGGCACCCGATGCGCGCGAGGCAGCCCCGGATCCAGTCGATCAACGGCGGGCCTCCCCCCGGCGGCGCCCGGCCGCCCGACGGGCCACGCTACTCGCCCTCGCCCGGGCGGAGCGGCACCTGGGCCTCCACGTCGTACTCCGCGCCCTCGGGGCGGAGATGGCTCCGCATCAGGTCCAGGTGCGTCGCCATGAAGTCCGCCTCGACCTCGATGTCCCGCGCCAGCGCCTCCAGCGCGCGGAAGTCGCCCGCCTCGGCGTCGTCCCGGGCCCGACCCAGCGTGACGTGGGGGCGGAAGGCCCTCGTCTCGCGGTCGATCCCCAGGCGGGCGTAGGCGTGCTCGAGGTCGTGCTTGAGGGCGCGGAGCTGCGGCGTGGGCGTCACACCGAGCCAGATGACCCTCGGGCGCCGGAGGGAGGGGAACGCGCCGATCTCCTCCAGGCCCACGTCGACCGGCCGGTACCCGGAGACGCAGCGGCGCAGCACCTCCTCCATGGCGTCCCGGTCGTCGGGCCGGACCTCCCCGATGAACTTCATCGTCACGTGATAATGGCCCGGGTCGACCCAGCGCGCGGGGAGGCCGTCCTCGCGCAGCGGGCTCACCGCCTCGTGGATGTCCTCCCGCAGCCCGTCGGGGAGGTTGATGGCAACGAATAGCCGCATGTCGACCTTTTCCTTGGTCCTGCCGGGTGGCCCCGGGGTGCGTCCCCGGCCGCCGGCGGCCGGGGCGAAGCCGGCGTCCCGGGCCCCGGGCGCCCGTCTCCCGGGCGACGACGCCGGCCCGTCCCGGCCGGCGCACGGAGGCGCGGTCAGGGGCCCGGG
>CAYZLN010000014.1:16379-18623 GCA_964479295.1 uncultured Gemmatimonadota bacterium | reverse complement strand
GGGCGACTTCGGGGTGAACCGCCGGCGGATCGAGGGGATCCTGGAGCGGCTGGACCGGAGGTTCGAGCGGGTCTGATCGGGCCGGGGCGCGCCCGGCTCGCACCTCTCCGATCCCGATCGTGCTCCGGGGCCCGCGCCCCGCGACGACCGACGGCCGCGCCGCCGCGACGCGGCCGTCCCCTCTCCGCCCCCCTACTCCGCCGGCCGCACCGCCGTCCGCTCGCCGACCTTCCGCACGGTCAGCTCCTCGCCCTCCGAGCGGGCCACCACGGTCACCGCCGTCAGGTCGCCGGTGACGTTCACCGCCGTCCGGCACATGTCCAGGATCCGGTCGACGCCCAGCACCAGGGCGATCCCTGCCGCCGGGTCGACGCTCCCCGGCAGCGCCTGGCGCAGCACCACGATGAGGATGATGATGCCGGCCGACGGCACCCCGGCGGCCCCGATGGAGGCCAGCGTGGCGGTCAGAACGATGCCGAGCTGGGCGGCGAGCGAGATGTCGCCCACCAGCACCTGGGCGATGAACATGGTGGCCACGGCCTGATAGAGGGCCGTCCCGTCCATGTTGATGGTCGCCCCCAGCGGCAGCACGAAGCTGGACGCCTCGGTGCTCACCCCCAGGTCGTCCTCGGCGGTCTCCATCGTCACCGGCAGGGTGGCGTTGGAGCTGGAGGTGGAGAAGGCGATGAGCGGCACCTCCCGGATCCGCCGCAGGAAGTCCACCGGGTCGACCTTGGCCAGGAAGCGCAGCGCCGCCGGGTAGGTGAGGAAGGCGTGGAGCGCCAGACCCGCGACCACCACCAGCGAGTAGACGAGGAGGCTCTCCAGCACCTCCATGCCGAACTGGGCGATCACGGCGGCGATCAGCGCGAAGACGGCGTAGGGCGCCAGCTTCATGATCCAGTGGACCATCTTCATGGCCGCCTCGTTCACCCCGTCGAAGAAACCGACCACCGCCTCCTTCCGGTCCTCGGGCAGGGCGGCCAGCGCGGCGCCGAAGAAGATGGCGAAGAAGATGATGGGCAGCATGTCCATGTTCGCCATGGCCTCGACGGGGTTCGGCGGGATCATCCGGAAGAGGACGTCCAGCAGCCCCGGCGTCTCCCCCGCCGCCATCTCCACCGTCTCGCCGGCCTCGGCCCCGTACTGGCCCCGGAGGCTCTCCAGCGCCGACTCCGACATCCGGCTGCCCGGCGCCACCACGTTGGACAGCAGGAGGCCGATGCTCACCGCGACGGCGGTGGTGCCCAGGTAGAACCCCACGGTCTTCCCGCCCAGCCGGCCGAGCCTCCCCATGTCGCCGAGGCTGGTGACCCCGACCACCAGGCTGGCGAAGACCAGCGGGATGACGACCATCGTGATGAGGTCGATCCAGGCGTTGCCGAAGGGCTCCAGGAAGATCAGCGCGTCCTGCAGCCACTGCAGGCCGGCCAGGTTCGCCACCACCCCCGCGACGGCCCCGAGAACCAGAGCGATGCTGATCTGCGTATGGAGCTTCATGGACGGCTGCCCCCCGGATCGGATGCGTGCCCTCGGACGAAGCGCCCGGAAGATATGGAGCCTCCGAACTGGGCGGAAGCCCGGCGCCTTCCGTATGTTGGGGATCGCCGGACGGGAGCGAGTCACCAGCCGAGGAGGACGATGAGGACCTGCAGCGCGGCGCTCATCCCGGACAGCACGGCGCGCACCCTGGTGGGGGCGGCGCTCGCCGCCGCGGCGGTGGCGGTCGCCGCCTGCGGGAACGGGCCCGAGGAGACGGGCGAGGCCGCGCGCACCCTCCCGGACGACGCGGAGGGCGTCCGGGCGGTGACGCCTGCGCGCTACGTCACCGACGTCACCTTCGTCCCCTTCTCCGCCGACGGGCGCCCCCTCCACTACCGCTTCCGCAACGAGACGGCCTCCGAGCGCATCGAGAGGGACTACGGCGCATGGACGCTGGAGGCCGACGGGTGGCGGCCCCTGCTGGCCGTCCGGGACACGCTGCCCGTCCCGCGGGCGGGCTGGCGGGTCCTCCCCGCCGACGACCTCCGGGTGCTCGCGTCCCGGGGCGGCGGGCTGGGCGGGCTGACGGTCCGGGACGGGCCGGGCGGGATCCACCTCGAGCTCGGGCGGACCCTGGCCCGGTGGGAGAGCCCCACGGGGCAGACCGAGCGGTTCCGGCTGGCCGCGGCCGGCCTCGACGGGGAGGTCCGTGAAGGGCTGGCGGTGGAGCGCCGCTCCGCCCGGACCCTGGAGAGGCCTCCT
>CAYZLN010000014.1:10842-16279 GCA_964479295.1 uncultured Gemmatimonadota bacterium | reverse complement strand
GCCGGCGCTCGGTGCGTCTGTACGCCCTCTCGGGGACGCTGAGCGTCCACGGGGTCGAGCGCCCGGTCCGGGGCGTGGGCGTGGAAGCCGGCGAGCCGTAGCCGGGCGGAAGGCACGGAGGACAGGCCCGTGGACTGGCTCCAGGTGGCGGTGACGATCCTCGGTGGCGCCCTCGCCGGAGGGCTCACCAACCGGGTGGCCATCTGGATGCTCTTCCACCCGCATCGTCCCCCCGAGCTGGCCGGGCGCGAGATCGGGTGGCTCCAGGGGGCCGTCCCGAAGAACCAGGGCCGGCTGGCGGAATCCATCGGCCGGGCGGTGGGCACCCGGCTGCTGGCCGGCGACGACCTGGCGCGGGCCCTCCGGTCGGCCGGGTCGAGGGAGGCCTTCCGCCGCCGGCTGCGCACCGGTCTGCGCCGCCTCCTCCGCGAGGACCTGCCCCCGCCGGCCGAGTGGCTGCCCCCGGACGCCCTCGAGGAAGCGCGGTCGCTGGTGGTGGACCTCGTGGTCGAGGGCCGTCCCCTGCTCGCCGACGTCGTGTCGTCCCCGGCCTTCGCCGACGGAGCGGAACGGGCCCTCGAGGGGCTGGCCCGGACCCTCGACCGGGAGGACGAGGCGGGTCCCCTGGCCCCCGAACGGATCGGCAGGCTCCGGGACCGGGCCGACGGCTGGCTCGCCGACGCGGTGGCCTCGGAGGCGTTCGAGGAGCAGGTGGAAGGCCACCTGGACCGGATCGCCCGGGACCTGCTCCGGCCCGGCCGCAGCCTGGGCGAGGTGACCCCGCGGGGCGTCACGGACGCCCTCGAGGACGCCGTGGCCAGCTACCTCCCCCTCCTCATGGGGCGGCTCGGCCGGCTCCTGGAGGACCCGGAGGCCCGGGAGCGCTTCCAGGCGGCCGTCGGGGACGTCCTGCAGCGGTTCATGGACGACCTCCGGTTCCACCAGCGGGTGGTCGCCCGGCTGGTGATCACCGAGGAGACCGTCGAGCGGGTGGTGGACGCCCTGGAGGAGGAGGGGGCCGAGCGGCTGGGCGAGCTGCTCCGGGAGGAGGAGGTGCAGCGGGCGGTGGCCGAACGGGTGGAGGAGGCCGTCGACGAGCTCCTGGCCCGGCCCGCGGTCGAGGTGCTGGGGCACCCCGACGACCCGTCCGTCCGCCGCGCCGTCGAGCGGACGACCGAATGGGTCGTCCGCACGGCGCGGACGCCGTCGGCCCGGGGCGCCCTGCTCGACGCCGTCGAGGACGCCGCCCGGGAGGCCGGCGGCGGGGGCTGGGAAGCGCTCCTCCGCCGCGTCCCGGTGGACGCGTGGTCGGACGCCGTCGCCGCCCTGCTCCGCTCCGACGCCGGACGGGCGGTGGCCGGCGACGTCGCCGGAGCCCTGGCCGACCGCCTGCTCCACCGGCCGCTCCGCGTGCCCGAGGGCCTGCTGGGCCGGGAGAGCGCCGACCGGATGGCCCGGGCCCTGGAGCCGGCGCTGTGGCGGTGGATCGAGGACGAAGTCCCGGGGCTCGCCGCGCGGGTGCCCGTGGCCGAGAAGGTGGAGGAGAAGGTCAGGGAGTTCCCGCTCTCCGACCTCGAGGAGCTGGTCCGGGCGGTGACCCAGCGGGAGCTGGACCTGATCGTCCGGCTCGGCTACGGGCTGGGGGCCTTCATCGGGGGGCTTCTGGTGGCCTTCGACCTGATCGCCGGCTGACGCCCGGGGGCGGGCGGCGCATCCAGCGGGCCGGGCCGCCCGGCCCGTCGCCCGCCCGGATCCGCCCGCGGCCCTGCCGTCAGCCGCCCTCGCCGGACTCCTCCCCGGCGCCCGCGTCGTCCTCGCGGGGAGGCCCGCCCCCCCACCATCCGCGCGCCACCTCGCGCAGCGCCGGGTCCGGGACGCACACCCGGATCCGACGGTCCCCCGCGGCGGCGAAGTCCGCCAGCTCCGGGGCCATCAGGCGGCAGGCGGTCTCGGCGTCCAGGGCGCCCGGGCCCGTCCCCAGCAGCGGGAGCGCCAGGTCCCGGACGTCCCACTCCCGCGCCCTCCGCAGCCCGTTCCGGAGGGCCCGGGTCACCGAGCGGGGGGTGGGGCCGCCCTCCTCGGGCGAGACGGCCAGGTGGATGACGAACTCGGCCTCCAGCTCGCCGGCGTCGGTGATGGCCGCCGAGCCCAGCGGCATCTCCCCCTGCTCCTCGCACCGGCTCCGCCACGCCTCGCCCGCCGCGATCTCGACGCTCCGGGCGTCGGAGGTGAGGGCCGCCCAGTCGGTGCGGACCGGCCGGACGAGGGCCTCCGCGCCCGAGCCGGTGAGCGGGTCGTCCACCACCTCCACCTCGCCGCCCGCCGGTCCCGCGGGAGGGTCATCCGGGGCCAGGGCCGGCCTCCCGTTCCCCCTCGATCTCCCGCGCCTTGCGGTACATGGCCGCCGCGCGGTCCCGCTCCTGCCGGCGGTCGAAGAGGATGCCCATCGTGTAGTACGCCCTGGCGTTGTCCGGCTGCCGCTCGACGGCCTGCTCGAGGGCCTCGAGGGCCTCGTCGAGCCGCCCCATCCGGTTGTACGACTCGCCCAGGTAGAAGAACGCCGACCCCAGCTCCGGATCCAGCTCCACGGCCCGCTCCAGCTCCGACGCCGCCTCCTCGTACAGCCCCTTCCGGTAGCGGACGAGGCCCAGGTTCATGCGGACGTCGGGGCTGTCGGGGTCGAGCTCGAGGGCGCGCGCCAGCTCCTCCTCCGCCTCTTCGTACCGGCCCAGGTCGCCCAGCAGCGCCCCCACGTTGCTGAGGAGCTGGACGTTGTCAGGGTCGAGCTCGAGGGCCTTGCGGTAGTGATGGAGCGCCTCCTCCGGCTCGCCGAGCCGGTCGTGGACGTACCCCAGGTTGTTCCGGGCCTTCAGGTGGCGCGGCTTCTCCAGCAGCAGCTCCCGGTAGACCTCGGCGGCCTCCCGGAGCTCCCCGCTCTCCACCAGCTCCCGGCCCCGCCGGTAGAGGCGCTCGGCCTCCGAGCGCTCGACCGGGGCGTCCTCGACCTCCGGACCGGCCGCCCCCCCGGACGGGCCTCCGCCCTCCCGGCCGTCGCCCGACGTCGCCGTCGAATCGGCCGCGTCGGCGGTGGGGGACCGGGCGTCCGCGTCGTCCTCCTCGTCCGTCACGACGCCCCCTCCCGGACCGACTCCGCCACCCACGCCAGGTAGGACGGCGCGCCGCGGTCCACGTCGAACGCCAGGAACTCGGGCTCGTCGTAGGGGTGGAGCTCCCGGACCCGGGCCTCCAGCGCGTCGAGGCGTCGGCGGGTGGTCTTGAGGAGCGCCAGGGCCTCTTCGGCCTCCTCCACGGCCCCCTCCCACCGATAGACCGAGGTGAGGCCCGGCACGACGTTGGCGCAGGCGCACAGGCGCCGGTCGACGACCCGGCGGCCGAGCTCGGCCATCGTCTCCTCGTCGGGGCCTGTGACCAGCACCAGGCAGACCTCGTCGCCGGCGCCGGGCTCCCTTCCACCCCCGGCGGGGCGCTGCGGGTCGCGGCCGCTCACCGTCCCCCGGCCGCCCGAACCTGGAGCCGGTCCGGAGGGGTGCCGGCCTCCTCCGCCTCGCGATAGAGCGCGTCGATGTCGGGAGCGTAGGCGTCGACGACCTCGCGGCGCTTCACCTTCATCGTCGGCGTGAGCTCCCCGGTCTCGACGGCGAACTCGTCCAGCACCAGGAGCACGTACTCGGGTTGCTCGTATTCGGCGAACTGACGCACGCGCCCGGCGACCTCGTCCGCCACCAGCTCGTGCACGGCGTCGAGCCGCACGAGCTCCTCCCGTCCGGCGGGCTCCGGGTCCTCCTCCTCGGCCGCCCACGACTCCAGCTCCCCGAAGGCGGGCTGGATCACCATGATCGGGAACTTCCGGTCGTCCCCCACCATGACCGCGAACTCGACGAAGCGCGAACGGGCCACGGCGTTCTCCACCGGGGACGGGGCGATGTTCTTGCCCACCGACGTGACGATGATCTCCTTCTTCCGGTCGGTGATCCGGAGGTAGCCGTCGTCGTCGAGCTCGCCGATGTCCCCCGTCCGCAGCCATCCGTCGTCGTCGAGGGTCTCGGCGGTCGCCTCCTCGTTCCGGTAGTAGCCCTGCATGACCTGGGGGCCCCGGACCAGGATCTCCCCGTCGTCGGCGATCCGGATCTCGGTCTCGGGGATCGGCGGGCCCACCGTCCCGAGCCTGGGCCGGTCCTCCGGGTTCACGCAGACCACCGGGGACGTCTCGGTGAGGCCGTACCCCTCCAGCACCGGGAGCCCGGCGGCGAAGAAGAACTTGCCCACCTCCGCCGACAGCGGGGCGCCCCCGCTGATGAAGTGGCGGATGCGCCCGCCCGTGCGGGCCCGGAGCTTCCGGAAGACGAGGAGGTCGGCCAGGGCGTACCGCGCCATCAGCCACGGGCCCACCGCCTCGTCGGCCAGCTCGCGCCCGGCCCGGGCCTCCCCCACGGACCTCGCCCACGCGAAGATCCTCGCCTGCAGCTCCCCGCCGGCCCGGGCGGCGGCCTCGGCGCGCTCGACGACCTTCTCGTACAGCCTCGGCACGGCCGTCATCACCGTCGGCCGGACCTCGCCCATGTCCCGGGCCACCGTGTCGACCGACTCCGCGTAGCCCACCGTGACGCCCTGCGACCACATGAGGTAGTGGCCCGACATGCGCTCGAAGACGTGGGAGAGCGGGAGCCACGAGAGAGCCACGTCGTTCCCCTCCAGGGGGAGCACCCGGTGGGACATCTCGACGTTGCTGTGGAAGTTGTCGTGGCTCAGCATGACGCCCTTGGGGGCCCCGGTGGTGCCGGAGGTGTAGATGAGGGTGGCCAGGTCGTCGGGCTCCGCCTTCCGGGCGTGGTCCTCCCAGCTCCCGGACAGCTCGGGGCCGGCCCGGCGCCCCTCGTCCCGGAGCGCCTCGAGCGACATCGCCTCCGCGTCGTCCCCGTCCTCCCCGGGGCCGAGGACGAAGACGCGCTCCAGCTCAGGGAGCTCGTCCCGGATCGCGAGGACCTTCTCGAGCTGCTCGCGGTCCTCGACGAAGACCGCCCGGGCGCCGGCGTCCTCCAGGATGTAGCGGGTCTGGTCGGCGGGCAGCGACGGGTAGACCGGCACGCTCACCGCCCCGGCGGTCACCAGGGCGAAGTCGGCCAGGGCCCACTCCAGGCGGGTGTCCGAGATGATCGCGACGCGGTCCCCGCGGCCGTAGCCCAGCGAGCGCAGCCCCAGGGCCATCTCCCGCACCCGGTCGCCGACCTCCCCGTGGGTCAGCGACGACCAGGTCCCGTCCGCCCGGCGGACGAGCCGGGCGCGCTCGTCCCGGTGGCGCCCGAGCGCGTCGAGGAAGAGCTCCGCCAGCGTCCCCGGCTCCCGCTCGACCCGCTCGCCCCGGGCCTCGCGGCGCGTCCCGGCCTCATCCGTCGCCGTGCTCATCACGCCCCCCTTC
>CAYZLN010000014.1:9436-10742 GCA_964479295.1 uncultured Gemmatimonadota bacterium | reverse complement strand
GCGGCCGGCGGCGCGCTCTCCAGGAAGGCCTCCAGGTGCTCCTCGGCCTCGTCCCGCCGGCCCCGCTTCAGCAGGAGGAAGCCGACGCCGTAGTGGGCGGCCGGGCTCTCCGGCTCGCGCTCCAGGGCCCGGCGGTAGGCCTTGATGGCCTCGTCGGTCATCCCGATGCGGGTGTAGACCACCCCCATCTGCTCCAGCGGCGACGCGTCCTCCGGCTCCTCCCGGAGGGCCAGCCGGAAGGCGGTGAGCGCCTCGTGGTACCGCTCCTCGCGCACGAGGCCCAGCCCCTCGTCGTAGTAGTCCGGCGACGCCTCTGCGTCGTCGCCGTCGTCGTCCCAGAACTTCCACCAGCTCATGTCCGCCCCGGCTCGCGGCCGGCCGCCGGCAGCTCCTCCTCGAGCGGAGGCGGCGGGACCAGGGCCAGGTTGTAGAGGAACGCCAGCGCGGCGCCCCCCAGGAAGCCGTACACGTAGGCCCACAGGGCGCCGACGAAGGCGCCGCCCACCGAGAGGCTGTGGCCGAAGAGGAGGCCGGAGAAGGCCTCGATCGCGGACGCGGCGTCGGGGGCGACCAGCCCGAGGAGCGTCAGGAGGAACACGACGGCGGCGGCCAGCGAGCCGCCGGCCATGGCGAACGCTCTGGTGTTCAGACGCATCTCCCGCTGTCCCCGAGGATGAGCGTCGGCGAGGTCCGGAACGCCCGAATCGGGATGAAATTAGGCCCGGGATGCGTGTGCGGCAACGAAAGCCGCCGCCGGGCCGCCCCGCCGTGGGCGACCCGCTCCCCGCCGGATCGGGCCCCGGGGTCTCGCGCCCTCCGGGCCGGCGGCTCAGCCCCGCCTCACGCCCACGAGGGCCCGCTCGTCGCGGGCCGCCACCTCCATGGCGAGCCCGTCCACGGCGTCGAGGACGGTCGCGGACGGCCCGACCACGACGACCCGCCCCCCGGCCCGGACCGCACGGACGGCCTCCTCGACGGCCCCGGCCGGCCCCCCGACGACCGCGACGCCGCCGAGACGGCCCGGGAAGACGGGCAGGTCGGCTCCGGCGACGCCGACGACCCGGGTGACCCGCCGCCCGGCGGGATCGCCGTCTCCGCCGCCGGCCGCCGTCGCGGGGCCCGGATCCCCGCCGACGCCCTCCAGCGCCAGGACCTCCTCGTCCTCCGCCGCGGAGGCGAGGGCCGCCGCCACGGACCCGAGGCCGCGCCCCAGCAGGAACGGCCCCCCGGCCTCCGGCAGCCCGAGCAGCGCCCCCAGGCGCACGGCGGCCTCCTTCCGGGAGACGCCGCGCAAGAGGGCCGGCGG
>CAYZLN010000014.1:7067-9336 GCA_964479295.1 uncultured Gemmatimonadota bacterium | reverse complement strand
CCGAGGTGGCCGCGGACGACCCGCCGGTCGCGGATCTCGTCGACCAGCACCACCAGCCCCTGGGCCGGCCGGCACCGGGGGCAGACGAAGATCTCGGAGAGGTCGAGGAGCACGGACGTCCCTCCTCCCCTATCCCTCCTGCCGGCCCCCGGGGCGGAGGGCCAGCTCGGTGCCCTCCTCGCCCCCGAGCAGCCGGAGCACCCCGCGGGCCACCGCCTCCGGCCGCAGCATCTCCTCCCGCGCCGGCAGGTCGCGCCCGAGCCGCTCCTCCAGGTCGTCCCAGGCCGCCGTGTCGACCGGGCCGGGCTCGACGAGGAGGCTCCGCACCCCCGTCCCCTCGAGCTCGACGCAGAGCACCTCGTGCATCCCGCGCAGACCGTACTTGGACGCCGAGTACGCCACGTTCCCGGGCAGCGGCTCCCGGCCGGCCGCCGACCCCACGTGCACGAGGCTCCCAGAGCCCCGCTCCAGCAGGGCCGGAAGGAAGGCCCGCACGAGGCGGAACGGGGCGGCGAGGTTCACCGCCAGGTGGCGCTCGAAGTCGTCGGGGTCGGTGGCGTCGGCCGGGGCGAGGGTGAAGACGCCGGCGTTGTTGACCAGCACGTCGGGGGGGGCGCCCAGGAGCTCCCGGGCCCGGCCGGCCAGGCGATCGACCTCGTCCGGTCGCCCCAGGTCGGCCGGCACGGCCCGGGCGTCCAGGTCTTCGGCCAGCGACTCCAGCCGCCGGCCGCCCCGGGAGCTGACCACGAGCCGCGCGCCCCGGCGGGCCAGGGCGGCGGCCACCGCCCGGCCGATCCCCCGGCTCGCCCCGGTGACGAGGGCGGTGGCGCCGGAGAGGACGTCGTCCCCCGGCGAGGCGGCGGGGTCCGCGTCCTCCCCCGTCACGACACGAACTGCGGGGAGAGCACCAGCCGGAGGAACTCCTCGCGGGTCCGCTCGTCGTCGCGGAAGATGCCCCGCACGGCGCTCGTGATCGTCTTGCTGTTCTGCTTCTCCACGCCCCGCATCATCATGCAGAGGTGGTAGGCCTCGACCACGACCCCGACGCCCCGGGGCTCGAGCGCTTCCTGGATGGCGCCGGCGATCTGCTCGGTGAGCCGCTCCTGGATCTGGAGCCGGCGCGCGAAGACGTCGACGACGCGCGGCACCTTGCTCAGGCCGACGAGCCGGCCGTCGGGGATGTAGGCCACGTGGGCCTTCCCGAAGAAGGGGATCATGTGGTGCTCGCAGAGGGAGTACAGCTCGACGTCCTTCACCAGCACCATGCTGTCGTGGGGCTCGTCGAAGACCCCCTCGCCGACGGCCTCCTCGACCGTCGCCTCGTAGCCCTGGGTGAGGAAGCCCAGCGCGTCGGCCACCCGCGACGGGGTGCGGTCCAGGCCCTCCCGGTCGGGGTCCTCCCCGATCCGACGGAGCTGCTCCCGGACCAGGTCCTCCATGCTGGCGTCCGCGAGCGGGACGTCCCGGCCGTCGTCACTCACCGCGGTACTCCGCGACGTTGCGGTCGGTCTCCCACAGCTTCACCGACACCAGCTCGGCGCCGTCGAGCCGCCCCTCCAGCCGGTCCCAGATCGCCACCGACAGGTTCTCGGCCGTCGGGTTCCTCCCGTCCAGCCACTCCACGTCGGAGTTCAGGTTGGCGTGGTCCATGTCCGAGATCACCATCTCCTTCACCAGCTCCTTGAGACGCTTCAGGTCGAGGACGAAGCCCGTCTCCGGGTCGATCTCCCCCTCCACGGTCACCTCCAGGTCGTAGTTGTGGCCGTGGCCGGTGGGGTTGCTGCACGCCCCGAACACCTCCCGGTTCCGCTCCTCGTCCCAGTCCGGACGATGCAGCCGGTGGCCCGCCGAGAAATGGAGCCTGCGGGTGACGCGGACTCTGGGCATCTGGCCGACCTCCGTGACGGCGGTGGAAGGGGGCGCTCCGGGGCGACGGGAACGTACCGGCGCCCGGTGGGAGGGTCAATTTCCGGCTGCGTCCCGGCCGCTCCCGGCTTCCGGCCCGGACCGGGGCGCCTGGACGGCGACCCGCCTCCGCCCCACCTTCCCCGGCCCGTGGCCCGGGCCGGAGGCGCCTCCGGCGGGCCGGGCCGGACGTAGCCCGATCAGAAACCCTGTGCGTGTGCGGAACCGCGCCGCGCGCGGTGCCCGGCGCACGCGATCGCGCGCCGATCCGGGAGTTCCCGTGAGCCGACCTTCCCCCGCGTCGGAACCGACCCGAGCCGCTTCGCCCGGGGCGTCCTCGCTCCCCGGCGGCCTGCTCGCCGGC
>CAYZLN010000014.1:3174-6967 GCA_964479295.1 uncultured Gemmatimonadota bacterium | reverse complement strand
CGCGCGAGGGCCTGGACGTCCGCCGCTACGACCTGAGGCTCGACCTGCGCCGGGCGGCCGAGGGACGGATCCGGGGCCGCGCCCGGATCTCCCTCCGGACCGACCCCGGCGTCGAGCGGGTGCGGCTCGACCTGGTGGGCCTCGCCGTCGACTCGGCCCGGCTCGACGGCGAGGCCGCCGCCTGCCGCCACGACGGGGCGGTGCTCGAGCTGGCCCCCCGGGCCGACGGCGGCGGCGAGACGGACGCCGACGCCGGGCGCCTGGCGGCAGGCGACCACACCGTGGAGGTCTTCTACGGCGGACGTCCGCGCGAGGGGCTGGTCTTCGGCGAGGACGCCCGGGGAGAGACGGTGGTCTTCTCCGACAACTGGCCCAACCGGGCCCGCTGGTGGTTCCCCTCCAACGACCACCCCTCGGACAAGGCGGCGGTCCGCTTCGAGGTCCGGCCGCCGGAGGGCCGCGAGGTCGTCGCCAACGGCCGGCTCGTGCGCCGCGGCGGCGACGGGGCCGGGGCGTGGGTGTGGGAGACGGAGGTCCCGATCCCCGTCTACACGATGGTGGTGGGCGCGGCGGACTTCGGCACGGCCGTGCTCGGCGAGGCCGCCTGCGGGCGCGCGCCCGTCGCCCCGGGCGACTGTGTCGACGTCTCCATGTGGGCCCTCCCCGGCGACAGCGCCTTCGGCCGGCGCGTCCTCCGGCGGGCCCCCGACATGGTGGACGCCTACGCCACCCGCTTCGGCCCCTTCCCCTACGGCAAGCTGGCCCACGTCGAGTCCGGCACCCGCTTCGGGGGGATGGAGAACGCCAGCGCGATCTTCTACGCCCGCCAGCCCTGGTCCGCGGGCGAGATGGGCGAGGGCGTGGTGGCCCACGAGACCGTCCACCAGTGGTTCGGCGACTCGGTGACGCCCCGGCGATGGAGGCACCTCTGGGTCAGCGAGGGCTTCGCCACCTACTTCGACGCCGTCTACTTCGGCCTCCGGGACGGCCGGGAGGCCTTCCGCCGGAAGATGCGGGCGGCGCGCGACCGGTACCTGGGCTCCGAGGCCGTGGGGCGGAGCGTCGTGGACACCACCTCCGACCTGTACGGGCTGCTCAACGCCAACAGCTACCAGAAGGGGGCCTGGGTGCTCCACATGCTCCGGGGCGTGGTCGGCGACTCCGTCTTCCGGCGGGGGATCCGCCGCTACTACGCCGGGCACCGGGAGGGCACGGCGACGACGGCCGACGTGCGACGGGCGATGGAGGAGGCGTCCGGGCGGGAGCTGGGCTGGTTCTTCGACCAGTGGCTGCGGTCGCCGGGCCACCCCCGCCTGGAGGCGGAGTGGTGGACGGAGGCGGACGGCGGGGCGCCCGGGGAGGCCGGCGCCACGGTGGTCCTCGCCGTCCGGCAGGTCCAGCCCGACGGCTGGCCGACGTTCCGGCTGCCGACGACCGTGGCCGTCGACCGGGCCCGCCGCCCGGAGGCCCGGGCCGAGGTCGAGCTCTCCGGCCGCGTCGACACCGTCCGGGTCCGCGTCGAGGGGGAGGTGGAGGGGGTGCGGCTGGACCCCGGGGGACGGGTGCTGAAGACGCTCGATCTGGAGAGGGCGGGGCGGCCGGCGCCCGCGGGCCGCTGAGCCCGGACGTCGAACGGGGCCCCGGCGCCCCCCCTCGGCCGCGAACGGGCCGGGCCGCGGGCGGAGGGCCGTCGGACCGATCGGAATCGGGGCCGATCCGCCCCGCCCGTCAGGCCGCTGCGGCCTTCTCCTTCACCTGGCCCTTCATCCGCGCGATGATCGCCGACATGCCGCGCAGACGCATCGGGCTGACCACCTCGGCCAGGCCCATCTCCGTGTAGAAGTCGTCGGGGACGCCGAGCACCTCGGCGGCCGTGGCGCCGTCCAGCCCCGAGTGGAGGATCCCGGCGTAGCCCCGGACCGTGGGCGCCTCCTCGGGGGCGTCGAAGTGGAGGCGCACGACCCCGTCGTCCTCCACCTCCGCCACCAGGAAGAAGGCCGTCTGGCACTCGTGGACCTGCTCCATGGCGTCCCGGTCCTCCCGGAGGCGCTCGGGGAGCGCGGGGAGCCGGTCGCCGTACTGGAGCAGGCCCTGGGCCCGGAGGTCGCGCGACCCCCTGGAGAAGGTCTCCACGATCTCCTGCAGGCTGTCCGGCAGATCGGACGACATCGGCGTCGTGCCTCCGTGGGTGCGGTGGATCGGGCGCGACCGGCCCGCCCGTGCACATACCGCGGCGCCCGGAGGAAGTTGCGCCGGGGGCGGCGTACGCGCCGGTCGTGCCCGGCGGGTTCCGGCCCGGCGGGTGGGCCCCGCCGCCGGCCGGGAGGCGACCGCCCGGGCCGGGCTCCCTCAGCCGACGACCGCCCCGATGACCGCGAAGCCCGCCGCGGCCACGGCGCCGGCGGTGAGGGCGTAGGGGAGCTGCGTCCGGACGTGCTCGACGTGGTCGGTGGCCGCCGCCAGCGACGAGATGACCGTCGTGTCGCTGATGGGGCTGCAGTGGTCCCCGAAGATCCCGCCCGAGAGCACCGCCGCCAGGAAGGGCGCCGGCCCCAGCCCCAGGGGCTCGGCCAGGGGCACGGCCAGCGGCAGCACGATGGCGAAGGTGCCCCAGCTGCTCCCCGTGGCGAAGGCGATGACGCCTGCGGTGAGGAAGAGGAGCGGCAGCAGCGCCGGCGGCGGGATCCGTCCCTCCACCAGGCCCGCGACGTACTCGCCCGTCCCCATCTCGAAGGTCACGTTCCCCAGGGCCAGGGCCAGCAGGAGGACCAGCGCCATCCCCGTCAGCTCGCCGGCGCCCTGGAGGCTGGCGTCGCTGAGGGCGTCGGCGTCGAGGAGCCGCTGGCCGAGGGTGAGGATCCAGGCGGCGGCCAGCCCCGCCAGGACCGCCCAGAGCACGCTGATCGTCCCCGAGCCCTCCGAAAGCGAGCCGTCCCCGGTGATCCACATCCCCACCGGCATCGTGACCACCATGACGGCGATGGGGACGACCATGTTCACCGCCCGCAGCGGGATCCCCTCCGGGGGCGGCGGCCCGACCTCCTCCGGCGCCCCGTCGCCGTCGTCACGGCCCGGCGCCGGCGCCTCGCCGTCCCCCGCCCCGGCGACCCGGCGCTGGGCGTCCTCCATGGGCCCCCAGTCGAGCCCCGCCGCGGCGCTGAGGCCCGCCAGGGCGACCGCCGAGAGGGCGTAGAGGTTCATGGGCACGGCCAGCAGGAAGACCCCCAGCGCCGACTCCACCTCGAGCCCGCCCAGGATCCCCAGGACGTACGCCCCCCAGGCGTTGAAGGGGATGAGGATGCAGATCGGCGCGGAGGTCGAGTCGATGAGGTAGGCCAGCTTCTCGCGGGAGACGCCGAACCGGTCGAAGAGGGGGCGGGAGACCGAGCCGGCCACGAGGATCGTGATGTTCGACTCGATGAAGATGACGATCCCCAGCAGCCAGGCGAGGAGCTGGGCCCGGCGGCCCGAGGTCACCCACTCGCGCCGCTCCATCCACCGCACGAACCCCCGAACGCCCCCGTTGGCCTCCACCACGGCGATGAGGGAGCCGATGCCGAAGGTGAAGACGAGGACGCGGGCGTTGGAGGGCTCGCCCAGGACGCCGATGGTGGCCTCGATGGCGTCGGCGAGGCCCGCGCCGGGGTGCCAGCCCGCCACCACGGTCCACCCCAGCCAGATGCCGGCCGCCAGCGAGATGTGGACGCGGCGGGTGTACATGGCCAGCACGATGGCCACGAGCGGCGGCAGGAGCGAGACGGCGCCGTAGGCGGACGCCCCCTCCATCGTCAGG
>CAYZLN010000014.1:0-3074 GCA_964479295.1 uncultured Gemmatimonadota bacterium | reverse complement strand
CCCACCGGGGGCAGCTCGCGGGTGGCCGCCTCCAGGGCCCGACGCCCGTCCGGCGAGAAGACGTCCACCCCCTCCTCGCGCAGACGGTCGAAGGGGCGGCCGTGGGCGGCGTCCAGGTAGCCCGGGAAGAAGATCGTGCCGACGAGGCCGCCGGCGTCGGCCAGCGCCTCCAGGACCCGGTCGGGCAGGTTCCGGGGGTGGTCGGCCACGGCCCTGCACCCGGAGTGGGAGGCCACCACCGGCCGGCGCGCGCGCCGGAGCACGTCCAGCGCCGTCCGGTCGGAGGCGTGGCTGACGTCGACGAGGACGCCGAGCTCCTGCAGCCGCTCGACCACCCGTCCGCCGAAGTCCGTGAGGCCGCCGTGGACGGGCTCCGCCCCCGTCGCGTCGGCCCAGGCCGTGGGCCGGGTCCAGGTGAGGGTCACGCAGCGGGCGCCGGCCCCGTGCATCCGGTCCACGGCCCCGAGGTCGTCGACCACACCGTAGGCCCCCTCCACCCCCATGACGGCCGCCACGTCGCCGGCCTCCCGCGCCGCCGCCAGGTCGGCCGCGCTCAGCACCGGCCGCACGCCGTCCGTGTCGCGCAGGAACGCGCCGAGCGTCCGCAGCCCCCGCAGGGTCTCGGCCAGGGGATCCCCGGCGTCGGGGTCGACCCACACGGCGAAGATCCCGCCGTCCATCCCCCCGGCCTCCATCCGCGGGAGGTCGAGGTGCCCCCGGCCGGTCGGCCGGGACGGGTCCTCGCCCTCGAGCAGCCGGAGCGCGAGGTCGTTGTGCCCGTCGAAGACGAAGGCGTCCCGGTGGAGCGCGGCGGGATCGGCGGCCCGCGCGGCCGTCACCGGGAGGCCCAGCGGCTGCGGCCGTCGACGAAGCGGAGCTCGAGCTCCTCGCCCCGCGAGACGCCCACCCGCGGCGTGCGCTCCACCGCCCCGTCGGGCACGCGGCGGCCGTCGTCCACGATGCGCAGCGGCGGGTCCTGGAGCGGGTGCCGCTGCAGGTCGGGCCCGATCCCGAGGGCCTCGGTCAGCCGTGCCGGCCCGCTGGTCAGCTCCGGGTGGCCCCGGCGGTCGCGCATGGCCTCGACGCCGTCGACGGGCTCGGCGGCCCGGAGGAGGACGCCGGCCGGGAACTCTTCCTCGCCGGTCACCGCGTTCAGGCACCAGTGGATGCCGTAGTTGAGATGGACGTAGGCGGTCCCCGGCGGGCCGAACATGGGGTCGTTGCGCTCCGTCCTGCCGACGGACGCCGAGGCGTGGGAGGCCGGGTCCCCGGGTCCGGTGTAGGCCTCCGTCTCGACGATCCGGGCGACCGTGCGGACCCCCGCGTCCGGGTCGGCCCCCCTCGCGGCGTCGGAGACCAGCAGGCGGCCCAACAGCTCCCGGGCCACCTCCGGGGCGGGACGGTCGTAGAACCGGGCCGGGAGCGCCTCCCCCTCCACGGTCCCCCCCGGCACGGAGCGGGGGCTCCCGGCCCGGCCGGGCTCCGCGGGCGGATCGCCGCTCACGCGGCCGGCCCGGCCCCCGGGACGGTCAAGACGCCTGTCGCTCCCGCTCGGCCTCCCGGGCGTCCACGACGGCGTGCGCCCTGTGCTCCGGGAGGACCTCCGTGAGCCGCCCGGGCTCCCGGTCGATGACCTCGAAGACCGAGTCGCCGAAGGCCTCGAGCAGCTTCTCGGCGGTCTTCCGGCCCACCCCGGGGTAGTTGCCCACCATGTAGCCGACGGGGTCGTCGGCGGCCTCCTCCGGGATCGGCGCCTCCTCCGGCGCGCCTCCGTCCGCGGCGGTGACGTCCGGCCGGGTCCGGGGCGTCCCGTCGCCGTCGCCGGCGTCCGCGGGCTCGGACGCCGGGGCCTCGTCCTCCCCGGTGTCGACGGGCCCGGGCGCGGCGCGCCCGCCGCCGTCGTCGTCCCCGTCCGTCTCGTCCGGCTTCGACTTCTTCTGCCCCCGCCGGAAGCGACCGAGGCCGCCCGACCGACGGCTCCGCCGGCCGGATTCCTCGCCGGAGGGCGCGCCGGCGGCCGGGGCCTCCGTGGCGTCGGATCCCCCGCCGGTCCCGTCCGACGCGCCGTCGCCCTCGTCGACGGGGCCGACGCCGATCTCCGTGCCGCCCTCCTCGTCCTTCTCCGCGCCCTTCGACGGCGAGCGGGAGCCCGAGCGGAAGCGTCCGAGCCCGCCGCGGCGTCGCGAGTCCGACTGCGGGGCCGGCTCGGGCTCCTCCTGCTCGGGCGGGCCGTCCGGGGCGGGGGCCTCGTCCGCTTCGTCCGCTCCCCGGTCGCCCTCCGGCGCCCGCTCCTCCGGGGCCGACGGCGTCGCCGCGGGCCGGTCCGGCTCCCGCCCCCCCGCCTCGTCCGGCTCGCCGCGGCCGTCCGCGGCGTCGTCGGCGTCCACGGGCTCCTCGAAGGTGACGGGCTCGGCGCCGGCCGGCTGGAGGTGGAAGTTCCCGTCCGCGTCCGTGGTCAGCTCCACCACGCCCTCGTCGTAGGCCTGGCGCAGGAAGCGGCTGAACTTGCTGAAGCCCAGGGCCGCCTCGTCGAAGCTGCCGTCCCTCCGCAGGATCTCGCGCTTGATCTCGGAGTCCCGGACCGGGGCCCCGCCGTCCGAGAGGTCGTCGACCACGTCGGCCAGCAGGTCGTACGCCCTCCGCAGCGACCCGGCCGCGACGCCGCCCTCGCCGTCCCCGGCGCGGCGACCCTCGTCCCGGCCGCCGCCTCCGGCGTCCCGGGCCTCCCGGCGGCCGCCCCCCCGACCCCCGTCACCCGAGGCGGGCGCCTCGCGCTCCGGCTCCGGCTCCGGCTCCGAGGCCGTCTCCCGGCCCGACTCCTCCGTCTCGATGGGCTGGGGCGGAGAGGGCGGCTCCTCCTTCTCCTCCCGGCGCTCGACCGGCGCCACCTCGTAGTGGCCGTCGCCGATCTTCCGCAGCCGCACGAGGCCGCGGGAGCTGGCCTCGGCGAGGAAGCGGTTGAACTTGTTGTAGCCGTGGTCCTTCTCGTCGAAGCCCGAGTCGATCTCGAGCATCACCTGCTTGAGGCGGTCCGACCGCATCACGTCGTCGCGGTCGTCCATCCGCCGGACCGC
>CAYZLN010000013.1:9427-18677 GCA_964479295.1 uncultured Gemmatimonadota bacterium | reverse complement strand
CGGATGGCCGTCGAGCCGGTCGTGACGGTCTCGCCCCGCGGCCCCGTGGACGTGAGCTTCCCCTCCCCGGGGGACGCTGCTGCCCGTTCGGAGCAGCCCGTGGAGGCCCGGACCAGCGTGCGCCTGGCCTGCGCCGGCAACACGGCCCACGAGGCCCGGATCCGGCTGGTCTCCGCCGGGGAGCGTCCCTCCTCTGCCGGGCCGGGCGGCGAACTCCAGTGGGCCACCGAGCGGGGCGACGGCTGGACCCCTCTCCGGGAGGAGCCCGCACGGGTCGCCGGCGTGCTGGAGGCCGGGCGGCGCGAGGAGTGCGCGACGGTGCGCTTCCGGTGGGTTCCCGGGGAGGCCGGCCCGACGGCCCGGCCTCCCGCGCGGGTCTCGGTCGCGTTCGAGGGGGAGAGCGTCACCTCCCGCCGGGCCGACGCAGGGGACGACCGCGCGCAGTGAGCGGGTCTTTCGCCGCGCCCCGCTCGACATAGCTTAGCGGGCGGTCCGACGGCGCCCCGCCCTGAGCACGGCCGACGGCGGGACACGCCCGACTCGTCCGACGCGACCGGCCGGCGGAGGGAGGGGCAGCGAGGTATGCATCTCAGCCCGGTCGAGACGGGGCGTGGCCCGCGCCGCCCCCCCGCACTCCTGGCCGTCCTGTCCACCCTCCTGTGCGTGGCGCCGCTGGCCTGCGAGGGCCCGGGCGCCGGCGGGGAGGACGGGGACGAGGGCCAGCGGGGCGGCGCGGCGGTCGTCGGGGTCTCGACCGGGGTCGGCACCGTCCTGCCGCCGCTGGCGCAGACGTCGCTGGACGGCGAGGTGTCGGGCCTCCTCTTCCCGGGCCTGAGCCGGGCGCGCTGGGAGGAGGGCCGCCTCGCGTTCCGGGCCGACCACCCCCTGGCGCTGGCGGAAGGGTGGAGCTTCGGCCCCGACAGCTCCACCGTCACGTTCCGTCTGGAGCCGGGCCTGACCTGGTCCGACGGCACGGCCCTGACGGCCGCCGACGCGGCGTTCACGTACCGTCTCCTCGGGAATCCCGACGCCGCCCTCCCCTTCGCCTACGTCACCCGGCGGATGGACTCGGTGACGGCCAGCGGCGACAGCGCGGTGACCTTCCGTTTCGCCCGTCGCTACCCGGGCATGCTCTTCGACGCCAGCGTGGGCCTGCTCCCGGAGCACGTCTACGGGGACGTCCCTCCCGAGGAGTTCATGGAGCTCGCCGGCCGCGCCGACCGGCGCGGAGCCGGCGCCGGAGGGGACGGCGACGAGACGGGGCAGGGAGCCGGCGGCCCCGTCGTCAGCGGGCCGTTCCGCCTCGCGGAGTGGTCCCGGGGCGAGCGTCTGCTGCTGGTCCGAAATCCCCGCGGCCCGGTCGACCCGAGGCTGGACACCCTGGTGTTCCGGGTCCTGCCGGAGGAGGGGACGCGGATCGCCGGGCTGCGCTCGGGGAACGTGGACATGGCACGGATCGAGTCGTTCCGCCGCGCGAGCCGGCTCGCCGACCGCGAGGGCTTCCAGGTCCATCGGATGCGCCGGCGGGCCTACGACTACATCGCCTGGAACCCCGAGGGTCACCCGGCGTTCTCCGAGCCGGGGGTCCGGGAGGCGCTTTCGCTCGCCATCGACCGTAGGGCGGTCCTCGAGGCCCTGCAGATGGAGCCCTGGGCGGAACCGGCCGCCGGGCCGTACGGCCCCCTCTTCCCGCAGCTCAGGGTGGAGCCCGAGGCCCCTCTCCACGACCGGGACCGGGCGCGGAACCTCCTCGAGAAGGCGGGCTGGACGCTCCCGGGGGAGGCCGGCGAAGATGCGGTCCGGACGAAGGCGGGCCGGGAGCTGAGCTTCGAGTTGGCCACGCAGGCCGGCAGCGACCGCCGCACCGCCGCGGTCGAGCTCATCCGGTCGCAGCTCGCCGAGGTCGGCGTCCGGGCGCGGGTGCGCACGCAGGAGTTCAACTCCCTCTTCGCCCGGATGCGGTCGGGGGACTACGAGGCCGCCCTCCTGGGCTGGCAGATCGGGCTGAACCCCGACATCTCGCAGTTCTGGTACCGTCCCGACGCCCCCCTCAACGTCGTGGCTTACGACGACGCCCGAGTCCGGGCCCTGATGGACAGCGCCCGGGCGGCCGCCACGCGGGAGGACGCCGCCCCCCACTGGCGCCGGGCGGCCCGGGAGATCGCTTCCGACCACCCCTACGCCTTCCTCTGGTACTTCGACGTGCTCTGGGCGTCGGGGCCGCGGCTGCGGGGGGTGGAGGTCGACGTCCTCGGGTTCGCCCGGAACGCCCACGAGTGGTGGGTCCGCTCCGGGGATCGGACCCCGCCGGCGGACGCGTCGCCCTGAGGCCGCAGCGCGGGGCGCGCCGCTCCGGGCCCCGTGCGGCCTTCCGCAGCCCCTCTCGCCGGAACCGCCGCCCGTGCCGACGTCGCCTCCCGCCCTCCTCCTCTCCTCCTCGTCGGCCTCCTTCTCGCCCCCGGTCCCGTCCCCGGCCGGCGTTTCCCGGGCGGACGAAGTGTAGCGAATCGCTACACCCGTCAGGCCCCGACGGATCCGGAGCGATGGTCCCAAGTGACTGTATGACAACACATTGTGTGATCTGTGGTCTCTGGAGGCCTCCTTGCTCCGCTAGAGGGATGAGCCGATGCGCGAACGGACGTCGCCCCGGCGGCGTGCCGTGACCGCGGCGAAGACCCCGAGCACGAGGAGGAGATCATGGAGAAGACGTCACGTACGCTCGCTTCGATCGCGACGGTCGCCGGAGCCGCCCTGCTCGCGGCCGCGTGCGGAGACTCCGCGACGGGCCCCGGGAGCGGCGGACAGGTGTCGCTCTCCCTGACGTCGGGCGGCGACGGCGGGGGCGGCCAGTCCGTCTCCGCGTCACGCGTCGGCCCGGCGCTCTCGGTGAGCCAGAGCGACGGGGCGGGCAACGAGCTCGTGATGGACAGCGTGAAGGTCGTGCTGCGCGAGATCGAGCTGAAGCGCCAGACCCACGACGACTGTCCCGACGACGGCCAGTCCGACGACGACGCGTGCGAGCAGTTCGAGGCGGGGATCCGCCTCCTCGAGCTGCCTCTGGACGGCGGCGTCGAGCAGGTGGTCACGGTGGACGCTCCGGCCGACACCTACGACGAGCTGGAGTTCGAGATCCACAAGCCCGACGACGACGATCCGGAGGGGCGGGACTTCATCGACGAGAACCCGGCCTTCGCCGACGTCAGCATCCGGGTGGTCGGCACCTACAACGGCGATCCCTTCACCTTCACGCAGGACCTGAACGAGGACCAGGAGGTCGTCCTCGATCCGCCGCTCGTGGTGGAGGAGGGGGCCGACCCGGTGAACGTCACGCTCGAGCTGGACGTGCGGACCTGGTTCACCGAGGACGGCACGACCGGCGGGGCGCTCGTCGACCCGACGACGGCCGCCGATGGCGGCGCGAACGAGAACCTCGTCGAGCAGAACATCGAGAGCTCGATCGAGGCCTTCGAGGACGACGACCTGGACGGGCGGGACGACGACGGCTGAGCGGGTGACGTGAGGCCGGAGCGGCCCCCACGGGAGCCGCCTCGGCCGGGACCGGGCCCGGAGGCGCGGGAGGGCGCCCCCCTCTGTTCAGGGGAGGCGCCCTCTTCGCGTGCCGGGGCGGCGGGCGGACCGGTGGGGTCGGACGAGGGGGGGCGGGCGGCGCCGCCGCGGGGTCAGATCACAGGGCCGTCGTCCCCGAGGAGACGGCGGGCCCGCGACCGTCGGGCCTCGGCGTCCTCCGGGCGTTCGAGCGCGTCGAGGACGGCGGCGAGGTCGCGCTCGATCCGGGCCTGCCTGAAGACCGACCCGGTGTGGAGGGCGACGGCGAGGGCCTTGCGGAGATCCTCCAGGGCCTCGAGCCTCCGACGCTCGCCCGCGCTCGACGCGCGGCCGGCCGCCCGTGCCCGGAGGGCCGCCATCCGGGCCAGCGGCCCCCCGGCCAGGTCGGCCGCCGCGTCCGCCAGCCGCACGAGCCGGCGGTCCGTGTCGGACGCCTCCCGGCCGAGCTCGGTGCGCGCCAGGCCGGCCAGCGCCAGGGCGGTCTGGAGGGGGTCGTCGTGCCGCCGGGCCCGTCCGAGGGCGCGGCGGAACGCGGTGGCGGCGCTGTCGAGGCACTCCATCTCGGCGTAGGCGGTTCCCGCCCCCCGGTGGGCCGCCGCGAAGATCGAGCTGTCGTCCCGGGCGTCGGGGTGGGAGCGGGCGGCGCGGAAGTGGTCGAGGGCCGCCCGGGCGTCGTCGGCCAGCACCGCCCATCCGAGGCCGACCCGCGCGGCCCTGGCGATCCGGCCCGACGCCACGCCGGCACCGGAGGCGAGGTCGGCGACGCTCTCGAAGCGCATGCGGGCGAACTGCAGACGGCCGCTCTCCAGCGCGGCGTGTCCGCCCAGCAGCCGGGCCAGCGCGCGCAGCCTCCGGTCGTCGCGGCTCCATCCGGAGCGGTCGACGTCCTCGGCGAGATCGGCGAGCTTCCGCCAGCGGCCGGCCCGGTAGAGCCGGATGCCCCGCTGCCGGGCGGCCTCGCGGTCGTCCGGGACGGCGCCGGCCGAGACGTCGACGATCCGGGCCGTCCCTCCCGTGGACGCGTCGGCCGGGGCCGGCACGAAGACCGGGGCCCGGTCCCGTCCGGTGCGGCGGAAATGGGCGCCGGCCCGCGAGGACGTCACGATGCGTGTCTCCATGGTATTGGACGGAATGAAGTGCGCGGATCCGGCGACGGCGGGCCCGGCCCCGTAACCAACGTCCTCCTGCGCCGGAAGTTCCCGCCTCGCCGACTTCGGGCCGTCACCCTTCACGTCGGGGCAAGGGACGCGCCGCTGTAAGTGGTTGTATCACCGGAAGGTACCGGTGAAGAGGTGTCTGTGTGGGGACAGGTGTCCCGGATCAGGACACTTCGTCCAACACAGGAGGGGCCGGATGGCCCGGCCCGGTGGCCTCTCAGGAGAGCTCGTCGAGGCGTCCCCTGACGTCCTCCACGTCGGCCACGGCTCCCAGGTCGTCGAAGATTCGGGCCGCGGTCTCGAGATGCTCCCGGGCTTCTTCGGGACGTCGCCGCCGAACGAGCACGTCCCCCGTGTCGCGCTCGATCTCGGCCCGGAGCAGCGAATTGTGGGCTTCTCGGGCCAGCGTCGCCGCGTTCTCCAGGTCGTCGAGGGCCCGGTCGTGGTCCGGGTCGGAGCCCCGGGCCGTCGCGAGGCCGCGGACCCGCAGGGCCTCGGATTCCAGGATGGGGTTCTCCAGCGCCCGGGCCCGGGTCAGGCCGCGATTCGCCAGCTCGAGCGCCAACGGGACGTCGTCCTGCAGCACCCTGACCTCCGCCTGCCCCACGGTGGCGAGGACCACCGACGGATCGTAGCCCGCCCGGGAGGCCAGCGTCATGGCCTGGTCGTAGGCCTCGAGGGCCTCGTCCAGCTGCGAGAGGTCGCGGTGGGTTATGCCCAGGTTCGGGTAGGTCTGGGCCAGCCCCTTGACCGCCTGGAGCTTCTCGTAGAGGGCGAGCGCCAGGTTGTAGTACGTGAGGGCCCGCTCGTGCTCTCCGCGGAGGTTCGTGAGCGCCCCGACGTTGTTCGCGGCCTTCGCCATCATCTCCTCGTCGCCCTCCGCCTCGGCGATCTCGAGAAGATCCTGCCAGTGGCTCTCGGCCGCCTCGATCTCCCCGAGCTGGAAGGCCGCGTTGCCCGCGAGGGTGAGCGCCTGCATGAGGCCCTCCGGGTCGGCGCGCTCCCGGGCCCGCTCCTCGAACCGGGCGGCGAACCCGGACAGTTCCTCGATGCGCCCCGTGTGATAGAGAGCTTCACCGAAGCGGTACGCGAGCTTCTGGCTCGACAGCAGGCTCCCGCGGTCGACCCCGGAGAGAAGGTCGTAGAGGTCCGGCCACCTCCCCTCTCGGGCGAGGCCGTTCGCCTTCGGCGCGATCGAGCCGCGGAGCTCGCCCGGATCGGTCATGCTGCGCGGCCCGGCGTCGGACGTTCCGGGGCAGTCACGGCGCGGTGCCGTCGGTGGGGGTCAGATGGCGAGCGAATAGACCGTGAACGAGTCCAGGAGGGCCCGCAGCCGGTCACGCTCGACGTCCCTGAAGTCGCCCGACCGGATCCAGTCCGCGCCGGGCTCCTCCCGCCGCCAGATGTCGATCTGGTCCTCCTGGTCCTCGAGCTCGTCGTCGCCGTCCTCGTCGGTGTCGGGGTCGGCGTGGTTCCACCGAATCTCCAGCTCGGCCGGCTCGGCGGGATCGAACTGGAGCCCGGAGGGCCCGAACTCCGCCGCCAGCGTGTCGCCGCGCACCTCGAAGCGGATGTGGACGGTGTCGCCCTGCTGGAACTGCTCGCCCGCGCTGTGGGGGTGGTCGTCGGGGTAGCTCGCCAGCGACTCCTCCTCCAGCTCGAACTCCAGGAACCGGTCGCCCCGCTCGCCGTCCTCCGGGTCCTCGTAGAAGATCTCCAGCTCGGCGTCCTGCCCCCGGGTGGCCACGATGGTGGTGTCGCGGAACCCGTCGCCGTCGCTGTCGCCGAGGAGCAGGTCGGGGGCCGAGGAAGCCTGCCTGAGGAACGTGAGCTCGTCGGAGGGGGCCTGCTGGGGCGCTTCGCCGTCGTCCGATCCGCCGTCGGGCCCGACGGCCAGGCCGCCTTCGCAGCCGTGGAGCGTCACGGCGGCCGCGACCAGGAGGGCCCCGAATGCGGCCAGCCGGCGTCCGCCCCCCGGAACGTCGGGCTCGTGTCTCGTCTGTCGGTAGTGCGGCATCCTGTCAGCTCCCTCCCGGTGCGAGTGCGGGCGGAACGTACTTGTCCCGCCTCCTGAAATCCGCAACCTGTGTTCCCGACGTAACTCCTTGTTACGCCGTCATATGAGCGGCTTCGAGCGTCCCGTTCCGGGACACCTGTACCGTATCGCGACAGCCGCCGCGTCCCGACGGAGGCGGCCGCGACGGTCCCGGCGGCCGACCTCCTCCCGACGCGGGCGGGTCGCGCCCCTACCCGGCCTCCTCCGCGTCGTCCCCGCCCGAGCCTTCCTCCTCCGCCCGGTCCAGGATCCGGTACAGCCGCGAGCGGGGGATCCCGAGCCTCCGGGCGGCCTCGCTCTTGTTCCCGTCGCAGGCCTCGATCATGCGCCGCGTGGCGGCGACCTCCAGCTCGTCCAGCGTCGCCGGGAAGGGGAGCCCGCCGCCGGCATCGTCCGCGTCGCGCTCCCGGTCCGGGCTCCGCGGGCTCGTCTCCTCCAGCGCCAGGTGCGCGGGCCGGACGGAAGCGCCTCCGGACATCAACAGCGCCCGCTCGACCGCGTTCCTGAGCTCCCTCACGTTGCCCGGCCACCGGTGGCTCTCGATCGCGCGCACCGCCTCGGGCGTGAGCTCGGGCGGCTCCATGTCGTAGTCCTCGGAGAGCGACGCCACGAAGTGGCGGGCCAGGAGCCGGACGTCGTCGCCGCGCTCCCTGAGGGCCGGAAGGCGGATGGGCACCACGGCCAGGCGGTAGTAGAGGTCCTCCCGGAAGTCCCCGTCACGGACCCTCTCCTTCAGGTCGACGTTGGTCGCGGCGATGATGCGGACGTCGACGACGGTCGTCTTGACGCCGCCGACCCGTCGCACCTCCCCCGACTCCAGCACCCTCAGGAGCTTCCCCTGCAGCTCGAGGGGCAGGGTGGCGACCTCGTCCAGGAAGAGGGTGCCCCCGTCGGCGACCTGGAACAGCCCCGGCTTGGCGGCCCCGGCGTCGGTGAAGGCCCCCTTCTCGTGCCCGAAGAGCTCCGACTCCAGAAGATTCGACGGAATGGCGGAGCAGTTGATGGTGACGAAGGGCTCCTCGGCCCGCGGGCCGTTGTAGTGGAGGGCCCGGGCCAGGAGCTCCTTGCCGGTGCCGGTCTCGCCCGTGACGAGGACCGTGGCGCTGCCCTGGGGGATCACCCGGGACGCCCGGTCCAGGGCCTCCCGCAGCGAGTCGTCCTCGCCCACGATCTCCTCGAAGTCGTACGACTCGCGCTGGATCCGGGCGACGTCGTCGTCCCCCGAGTCGGGTCGGCGCTCCTCCACCCGGGCCGCGATCTCGTCCTCCAGCCGCTCGGCGTCGTCCGGCAGGGCGAAATAGGCCGAGGCCCCCCTCCGCATCAGCGCCACCGCCAGCCGGTGGTCGCTCTCCGCACCCACGACCAGGGGGGCGTCCATGCCCGCCCGGTGGGCGTCGTGCAGGAGGTCGAGGGCGTGGGACTCCCGGCCGGCGCACACCAGGAGGGCGGCCGCCGAGCGGCTCTCGCGCACGGGCTCCGGCGCGTCGGCGACCCGCAGCTCGAGGCCGTGCCGGTCCGCCAGCTCCGGCCAGAAGTCGGAGAAGGCGCCCGTGGCGTCGACGACGGTGAGGGTGAGCGGGGCGTCGTTCACGGGCCTCGGGGTTCGGATGGGACGAGGTGTCCAATCGCGGGAACCTTAGGGCGGCCCGTACCGCCGAGGCAACCGCCCGGTCCGACCGGGCTCGCTCCGGCAGGGCGGGGGGGTACCGGCCGCGGGCGGGCCTGTTCCGTTGACGTATGAAATGATGTTCATATATTGCGGGCCGCCACGGACCCTTTTTCCCGCGACCGGAGGTGCAGCTTGGAGCGGACGGGCGCAGAGACGGCGGTCGGGCCGGACGGGCGCCGCCGGGCCGGCCCCCGCTCGACGGAGGACGCGGCCTGCGAGGTCCACGCCGTCGACGAGGACGCGGTGGCCGCCGCCCTCGGGCAGCAGTCCGACGACCGCGACGTCACCCATCTCGCGGACACGTTCCAGATCCTGGCCAACCCCACCCGGCTGCGGATCGTCGAGGCCCTGGCCGGCCGGGAGCTCTGCGTCTGCGACCTGGCCGCGGTCGTGGAGAGCAGCCCGTCGTCGGTGAGCCATCACCTCCGCCAGCTCCGGCAGATGCGGCTCGTCCGACACCGGAAGGAGGGGAGGATGGCCTACTACCGCCTCGACGACGACCACGTCACGGAGCTCCTGGAGGTCGGGCTGGAGCATGTCCGGGAGTAGGCGGGGCTCGCCGACGGGCCGGGTCGGGGACGACCCCGTGGCGGGCCGGGGGGAGGCGGAGGACGGCGGCGACGCGGGCACGGGGGGGCGAAGCGACGCTCCCGGGGCCGCCGGGGACGACGGGGTGCGGCTCGACTTCCGCGTCCAGCAGATGGACTGCCCGGACTGCGTCCGCCGCGTCGAGGAGCGGCTGGCCCGGGTGGACGGGGTCCGGGAGGCGGCGGGGAACCCGGTCTCGCGGCGCCTCCGCGT
>CAYZLN010000013.1:6125-9327 GCA_964479295.1 uncultured Gemmatimonadota bacterium | reverse complement strand
GGGTGGACGGGGTCCGGGAGGCGGCGGGGAACCCGGTCTCGCGG
Source organism: uncultured Gemmatimonadota bacterium (assembly GCA_964479295.1). GTDB lineage: Bacteria > Gemmatimonadota > Gemmatimonadetes > Palauibacterales > Palauibacteraceae > CAYVFM01. Next base: position 9,283 of record CAYZLN010000013.1, on the reverse strand, counting down.
CGCCTCCGCGTCGTGCTCGATCCGGACGCCGGGGGGGCGGACCGGGTCCGCCGGGAAGTGGGCCGGCTCGGGTACGTGGCCCGGGAGGAGGGCGAGGAGGGCGGGCTCGAGGAGGACGACGGCGCCTGGGCCACGGCCGACGCCCTCCGGACCTACGTCTCCGCGGGCCTCTTCGCCGTCGGGCTCGGCCTGGCCGCCGCGGGGGCGGCGCCCGTCCTCCTCGAGGCCCCTCTGGCCGAGCTCGACCTGCCGGGCCTGGTCTTCGTCCTGGCGGCGGCGGTGGGCGGCTGGAACTTCTTCCCCGCGGCCGTCCGCTCGGCCCGCACCCTGTCGCTGGACATGAACTTCCTGATGACGGTGGCCATCGTCGGGGCCGTCCTCCTCGGGGAGTACCTGGAGGCCGGCGCCATCGCCTTCCTCTTCTCCACGGCCGAGCTGCTGGAGGTGCACGCGGTGGACCGGGCCCGCCGGTCGATCCGCTCGCTGATGGACCTCTCGCCGCGGACCGCGACGGTGGTCCGGGACGGCGAGGAGGTGACGGTGGAGGCCTCCGAGGTGGAGCCCGGGGAGCTCGTCGTGGTCCGCCCCGGGGAGAAGATCCCGGCGGACGGCACCGTGCGGGCCGGCGCCTCGGCCGTGGACGAGTCGGCGATCACCGGGGAGTCCATGCCCGTGGAGCGGTCCGAGGGCGACGAGGTCTTCGCCGGCACGCGGGCCGTGGAGGGCTGGCTCCGGGTGGAGGTGGAGCGGGCCGCCGGCGACACGACGCTGGCCCACATCATCCACCTGGTGGAGGAGGCCGAGGCGCACAAGGCGCCGAGCGAGCGCTTCGTCGACCGCTTCGCCCGGTGGTACACGCCGGCGGTCACCGTCGCCGCGGTGCTGGTCGCCGTCCTTCCCCCGGTGGCCTTCGGGGCGGAGTGGACGACGTGGACGGTCAGGGGCCTCACCCTCCTGGTGGTCGCCTGCCCCTGCGCCCTGGTGATCTCCACCCCGGTGGCCGTGATCAGCGGGATCACGGCCGGCGCCCGGAACGGCGTCCTCGTGAAGGGCGGGAACCACCTGGAGACGATGGGCGACGTGGAGGTGGTGGCCTTCGACAAGACCGGGACCCTGACCCACGGCCATCCCGAGCTCGCGGAGGTCCGGCCGGCGGGCGACGCCACGGCCGAGGAGGTGCTGGCCCTGGCCGCCGCCGTGGAGGCCCGGTCCGAGCACCCCGTAGCGATGGCGGTCGTGCGGGGCGCCCGCCAGCGCGGCGTGGACCCGGCGGCGGGCCGCGTGACCGACTTCGAGGCGGTCACGGGGCGGGGCGTCCGGGCCCGGCTCGACGGCCGGGAGGTGAGGGTCGGCCAGCCCGAGCTCTTCGGGGCGGTGCCGCCGGGGCTCGCAGAGGACCTCTCCGAGCTCCGGAGCCGGGGGCTGACGGCCGTGCTCGTCGGCCCGCCGGACGCGCCGGTGGGGGTGGTGGCCGTGGGCGACCGCTCCCGGGAGGAGGCCCGGGAGGCCGTGGCGGGGCTGAAGGCGGCCGGCATCCGGCGGGTGGTGATGCTCACCGGCGACAACCGGGAGACCGCGGACGCCGTGGGCCGGGAGCTGGGCATCGACGAGGTGCACGCCGAGCTGCTGCCCGAGCAGAAGGTGGAGCGGGTCCGGGCGCTGGAGGAGCGGCACGGGGTCGTGGCGATGGTGGGGGACGGCGTCAACGACGCGCCGGCGCTGGCGGCGGCCGGGGTCGGCGTCGCGATGGGCGCGGCCGGCAGCGACGCCGCCATCGAGACCGCCGACGTGGCGCTCATGGGCGACGAGATCGGGAAGCTCCCCTACCTGGTCCGGCTCTCCCGCCGGGGACGGGCCGTCATCCGGCAGAACGTCGGCGCGTCGCTGGGCGTCAAGCTCGCCCTGGCGGCGGGGGTGCCCCTGGGGCTCGTCTCGCTCATCGTCGCCGTCCTCGTCGGCGACATGGGGGCCTCGCTGGGCGTCACGGCCAACTCGATGCGCCTCGCCCGCATCCGGCCGTAGCCGGATCGGCCGACTCGCTCGCCCGGGGGGCCCGGGTCGTCGGCCGCCGATCCCGCCGCCGGCTCGCGGGTAGGACGCCGGCCCGGGGACGACGTCCGGGGCCGGCGGGAGCCGGGTCCGCGACGACGTCCCGGAACGGCGCCGTCCCGGGCGCCGTGTCCGTCCGCCATCCGCCCGAGAGACCCGGAGCCGAGAGAACCGTGACGCGACCCGTCGGCCCCCTCCGTCGCCTGCGCCGGATCCTGGTCGCCGCGCTGCTCCCGGCCCTGGCGCCGGCGCTGGCCGCCTGCGCGGGCGACGGCGGCGGCGACGGGGCGGCCCGTGGCGACGACGCCCTCGCCCGGGAGCGCGCCACGGGGTACCGGGGCGTCCGGCTCGAGCGCCCCCTCCCGAAGCCCGACGTCGTGCTCACCGACACCGAGGGCGAGCCGTTCGCCCTCCGCGAGGAGACCGAGGGGGCCGTGACGCTGCTCTTCTTCGGCTACACGAACTGCCCCGACGTCTGCCCGGCGCAGATGGCGAACCTGGGGGCGGTGTACGGCGACCTGCCGCCCGGGCTCCGCGAGAGCGTGGAGGTGGTCTTCGTCACGGCCGACCCCGAACGGGACGGCCCCGAGCGGATCCGCGAGTGGCTCGACGGCTTCCACGAGAGCTTCGTGGGGCTGCGGGGGCCGCCGGGGAAGGTGGACAGCCTCCAGCGGTCGCTCGGCCTCCAGCCCGGCGTCCGCACCGACGACGAGACGGGCGTCGCCGGGGCCTACGCCGTGGAGCACGGCTCGGCGGTCCTGGCCTTCACGCCCGACGACACGGCCCACCTGGCCTATCCCTTCGGCATCCGCCAGCGGGACTGGGCCCACGACCTGCGCCGGCTCGCCGAGGAGGGGTGGAGGCCCCGGTGATCCCGCGGCGACGACGGCCCGGCGCGACGGGGAGCGGCGCCGACGGCGAGGCGCCCCCCTCCCGGGCCGGGAGGACGTGCCGCCGGCCGCCCGAACGGGGACGGTAGGCCGTGCAGTGGTGGTGCGCCGCCCGGACGGCGGCCTGGACGTGGGACTGGACCCCGTACCCCGGCGTATGGCTCCTCGTCGGGCTCCTGGCGCTCCTCTACCGCCGGGTCGTCCGCCGCCACGCGCCCG
>CAYZLN010000013.1:3222-6025 GCA_964479295.1 uncultured Gemmatimonadota bacterium | reverse complement strand
CGGCCCTCCCGACGTGGAGGGTGCTCGCCTTCGCCGCCGGGCTGCTGCTGCTGTGGGCGTCCCTCGACTGGCCGGTGGGGCCGCTGGCCGCCAGCTACCTCGCCAGCGTCCACATGGCCCAGCTCCTGGTCGTCTCCCTGGTGGTGCCGGCCCTGCTGCTGCTCGGGCTCCCGAGAGGGGCGTTCCGCGCCTGGGCGGCGGGGCCGGTGGCGGGGCCCGTGCTGCGGGTCCTCACCCACCCGGTGGCGGCCCTGCTCGTCTACAACGGCGTCGTCGTGGGCACCCACGTCCCGGCGGTCCTCGACACCGTCTCGGCGAGCCAGGCCGGGATGGCGGCGATGGACCTGACGTGGCTGGGGGCGGGGCTGGTCTTCTGGTGGCCGGTGCTGGCGCCGGCGCCCCGTCGCGAGTGGTTCGGCCCCTTCTTCCGAATGGGCTACCTCTTCCTGAACACCCTCCCCGCGACCGTCCCCTACGGGTTCCTGGTCTTCGCCGACTTCCCGATCTACTCCACCTACGAGCTCGCCCCGCCCTTCCCCGGCGTCTCGACGGTTCGGGACCAGCGGATCGCCGGCCTCGTCATGAAGGTCGGCGGCGGGCTGATCCTCTGGACGGCCATCACCGTGCTCTTCTTCCGGTGGTACCTGGACGAGGAGGGGGGCGCGGCCGGGGAGGAGCCGGCACGGGCGCCGTCGGGGACGCCGGGGGGCTGATCGGAAGTTCGGCGGGGGAGATCCGTCCGGTGCCCCGGGCGCCCGGGACGCCCCCCTCCGGACGGCGGGGACGTCGTCCGGCCGACGCGGGCGGCCGCCCGGCGGCGCCCGGCCCGCCGCCGGCTCAGAGCCGCTCGAACGCCGTCGCGAGCAGCTCCTCGGCCTCCTCGGCCACCGGGGCGAGCTCGTCGTTGCCGGACAGCTCCAGGAGGATGTCGGGCCGGGCGTAGGACACCTCGGAGCCCTCCTCCGTCTCGGCCACCACGACGTTGCAGGGCAGCAGGAGCCCGATGTTGTCGTCGGTGGTGAGGGCCCGGTGGGCGAGCTGCGGGTTGCAGGCCCCGAGGATCACGCAGCGCTTGAAGCGCTCGCCGAGCTTCTTCTCCAGCGTGGCGCGGACGTCGATCTCGGTGAGGACGCCGAACCCCACCTCCGAGAGCTCCTCGGTCACGCGCGTCACGGCCTCGTCGTAGGGGACGCCGGGAAGGGTCTTCCGGGCGCCGTACTGCACGTCTTCCATGGTCGCCTCCGTCGTCGGGTGGAACGTGTGCGTCGGCCGCGTCGGGCCGCCGGGGAGCGGCGGCCGTCGTCAGCCGCGGAGCAGCCGGACCCCCGCCCCGCCGGCGGCCCCCACGAGGAGGGCGACGACGGCCCATTCGGTGCCGCTGCGGCCGCGGTCGAGGTCCATCTCGTCGGCCCGGGCCTCGGGCTCGTCGGCTTCCCCGGCGTCCGCCCCGGCGCCCCCGGCGGAGCCCTCCACGACGGCGAGCTCCGCGCGGGCCACGACGTCTCCGTCCGGGGCCACCGCCGTGAGCTGGTAGCGGCCCTCCTCCACGCCGGCCGGCACCGACAGCGACCGGGAGAACTCGCCGGCGCTGTCCGGGCGCACCTCTCCGATGTCGTGCTCCTCGAGGGCCCCCACGAGCACCAGGCGGTAGGAGGACCCCGTCTCGAAGCCCGAGCCGCGGACGGCGATCTCCGCGCCGGCGGCCACCGAGGCGGAGGCCAGCTCCAGGGTGCCCTCGCCGTGGGCGTCCAGCGGGGACGGAAGGCCCGCGACCGCGAGCACGGCCGCGGCGAGCAGAGCACCGAGCACGGCCGCGGCGGGCCGCGATCGGCCCCCGGTCGTGCGCCCGACCCCCGAGGGCCGGGGCCCGGAGCTGTCGCGGGTCGAAGCCGTCATGATCGTCCTCCCGGTCTGTCGCGTCGTGGGTCGCGTCCGCGCCGTGTCCCGTCTCCCCCCGGGGCGAACCGGCGGGGCGGAGGGGCCGGCGCGCGGGCCTCGGCCGGCCGCACCGTCACATACCCAGGTGCTGCTGCGGAGGTGCCACCGCAGCGTAGACGCCGAGGGCCAGCACGGCGATCCCGAGCAGGACGCCCGCCCAGGTCACCCATCCCCTGCGTCCCTCCGGCGCCCGGTCGAGGAGGGGGACGGCCAGCAGGAAGAGGAAGACCGCGGCGGGGCCCAGGATCATCCCCCACATGCCCATGAGGTTCTCGAGCCCGTACACCCAGAGCACGGGCCAGAACGGCTTGGTGATCTCGACGCCCTGGACCGGCGGGTGGCCCAGCCCCTCCGGGACGAGCACGGCCAGCGTCCCCACCGCGGCGAACGCCAGCAGCCCGGCCCCGGCCAGCCGCACCGCGTGCTCCCGGAAGCGGGTCTCCTCGGGCCCTCCGGCCGAGAGCCCCAGGTGGCGGACGAGCCACAGGTGGAGCGCCAGCAGCCCCAGCAGGAGGAGCGGAAGCAGGCTCGTGTGGAGGCTGAAGACCCGGGAGAGGATCGAGGTGCTCGCCGTGAACCCCTCGGTGAAGAACGCCCCGAGGGCGCCGACCATCTCGCCGCCGGCGGTGAGGTGGGCCAGCGCCTCGAAGCCCTCCTGGTCCCAGCGCAGGACGGCGCCCGTCACGACCAGCAGGAAGAGGACGCCCGCCATGCCCACGCCCGCCCACCAGGTGACCTCCCGCGGCGGCCGGTAGGCGCGTCGCCAGAAGACCCACCCCAGGTGGAGGACGACCGTCACCACCACGCCGCCCGCCGCCCAGTAGTGGACGCTGCGGACCCAGTCGCCCAGCGGCGCCCGCGTGAG
>CAYZLN010000013.1:0-3122 GCA_964479295.1 uncultured Gemmatimonadota bacterium | reverse complement strand
CCGCCGCCCAGTAGTGGACGCTGCGGACCCAGTCGCCCAGCGGCGCCCGCGTGAGGAGGTAGACCATGCTGTCGTGGGCCCCGAGGGGGTCGGGGTTGTAGAACTGGGCCAGGTAGACGCCGGTGGCGATCAGCACCACGATCAGGACGGCGGTGAGGCCGCCCAGGAAGTACGGCCATCGGCGGGCCGCGTCGGACACCCGGTAGTCGAGCCCCCCCAGGCCCAGGCGCTCCTCCAGACCGACGCCTCGGCGCTCGCCGTCGCTCTCCTTCCCCTCCGTGCGCTCCATCGTCCCGTCCTCCCGTGTCGCCGTCCCGCGGTCGTGGCACGCCGCAACGTGCCCCGGGCGATGGCCCGGCGACAACCGGCCGGGGGCGCGGAGCTTGACATGTCCGCCCGGAGGGCCCACCCTCGGGACGCGGATACGGTCCCGTCGGCGGGCGGCCGTCGGGACGGAGAGCACGACCGAACCGCCCCTGGAGGACGGAGCGACATGCTCGGCGAGCCCGGACAGCGTCTCGCCTCGACCCCCCGGTCGGCCGACGAGCGGGGGACGACGGGGCGATCGTGTGTGCGCGGGAATATGTGTCGCCCCGCCACGGCGGCCTCTTCGGGGCTCGGGAGGGACGGAGTGTAAGCCCCGTCCCGCTTCCGACCACCGAGGAGAGGCCGCCCGGGAGGGCGGCCTTTTCTAGTTGGCGTCCCCGGCCGGCGTCGCCTCCGTGGAGGGGGGCGGCGGGGAAGGATCGGGCGGCACGCGCCCACGTCTTCGACGAAGATCGCGAGGCAGGCCCATGAGCCACGACATACGACCGATCGGCGTCTTCCACGAGCACCAGGAGTGGTTCCGGCCGCTCTTCCGCGAGATGGAGCGGAGGGAGCTGCCCTGGGAGCGCATCGACGCGCGCTCGCACCGCCACGACCCGGCCTCCGGCGCCCCGGGCTGGTCGCTGGTGCTCAACCGGATGAGCCCCTCGGCCCACACCCGGGGACACGGCCGGGCGGTCTCCTACACCCTCGCCTACCTCGAGCACCTGGAGCGGCGGGGCGTCCGGGTGGTGAACGGCGTCGAGGCCTTCCGGACCGAGATCTCCAAGGCCCGGCAGATCACCCTGATGGAGGAGCTCGGCCTGGAGCACCCCGCCACGCGGGTGATCGACCACCCGGAGCAGGCCGTCGCGGCGGCGCAGGAGCTCCGGTTCCCGGTCGTGGTGAAGCCGAACCGCGGCGGGAGCGGGGCGGGCATCCGCCGCTTCGACGACCCGGGCGAGCTGCGAGAGGCCGCGGAGGCCGGCGCCCTGGAGCACGGCCCGGACGGCACCGCCCTGGTCCAGGAGTTCGTCCCTGCCCGGGGCGGGCACATCACGAGGGTGGAGGTGCTCGGCGGGGAGTTCCTCTACGCGATCCGCGTCCATCTCAGCGGTGAGACGTTCGACCTCTGCCCGGCCGACATCTGCCGCACCGGCTCCGGGGAGGAGCTGCGCCCCGAGAGCGAGGGCGCCGCCGACGCGGGCCTGCGGGTGGAGGCGTGCCGTCCCCCGGACGAGGTCGTCCGGGGCGTGGAGCGGCTCGCCGCCGCCTCCGGCGTGGAGGTCGGCGGGGTGGAGTACCTGGTGGACGACCGGGACGGGGCCGTCCGCTTCTACGACGTGAACGCGCTCTCGAACTTCGTGGCGGAGCCCGAGCGGGTCGTGGGCTTCGACCCCTTCGCCCGCCTGGCCGAGTGGCTCGAGGACGAGGCCCGCGCCGCCGAGGCGGCCCGGGACTCGGGCGGTCCGGCCGGGGACGGCGCCCGCGACGGCGAGCTCGAGGAGGTGGCGGGATGAGGTACGGCTACTGGATGCCCGTCTTCGGCGGGTGGCTGAGGAACGTCGAGGACGAGGGCATGGAGGCGAGCTGGGACTACGTGCGGCGCCTGGCGCGCCGGAGCGAGGAGATCGGCTTCGACCTCAGCCTGGTGGCCGAGCTCTTCCTCAACGACATCAAGGACCCGGACGCGCCGACCCTCGACGCCTGGTCGACGGCGGCGGCCCTGGCGGCCGTGACCCGGACGCTCGAGCTCATGGTGGCGGTGCGGCCCACGTACCATCCGCCGGCCGTGCTGGCGAAGCAGGCGGCCAACATCGACCGGATCTCCGGCGGCCGTCTCTCCCTCAACCTCGTGGCCTCCTGGTGGGAGGACGAGGCCCGCCGCTACGGCGCCCCGTTCGACCGCCACGACGAGCGCTACGACCGGGCGGCGGAGTGGATCCGCGTCGTCAAGGGGATGTGGAGCGACGACCGGTTCTCGCTGTCGGGCGACTACTTCGAGGTGGAGGAGGCCATCCTCGAGCCGAAGCCCGTCTCCGAGCCGTGGCCCACGGTCTACGCCGGGGGCGAGTCGGAGGCCGGGAAGGAGATGATCTCGAGCCTCTGCGACGCGTACGTGATGCACGGCGACCCGCCCCACCGGGTCCGGGAGAAGATCCGGGACATGCGCGAGCGACGGGACCGCCACGGCGGGGAGCCGCTGACGTTCGGCGTCTCCGGCTTCGTCGTGGTGCGCGACTCCGAGGAGGAGGTGCGGCGCGAGCTGGCCCGCATCACCTCGGTGGACCGCCACGACCGCGACGGATACCACTCCTTCCAGGACTGGGTGGACGGGACGGACCTGGAGAAGGACCTCTCGGCCGAGGACTACGCGGTCTCGAACCGAGGGCTCCAGTCGGGCCTGGTGGGCACGCCGGAGCAGGTGGCGCGCCGGATCGGCGAGTTCGAGGACGCCGGGGTGGACCTGCTGCTGCTGCAGTTCAGCCCGCAGCTCGAGGAGATGGAGCGCTTCTCGGAGACGGTCATGGAGATCCGGGGCGACGCGGAGGTCGGTGTTCCGGCGGGCGCCGCCTGAAGCGGCGGGCCGAAATCCCGGCGCGGGCTCGCGACGGCGGCGACGCGTCGGCCCGGGACGGCCGGGGCGGCGAGACGTGTGACGGGGCCGGCCACTCGCCGGTCCGGAATCACCGGAGCGGCGAGAGGGCCGGGCGACCGGAGCCCGCCGCACGGAGCTCTGGGGCGTAGCTCAACTGGCAGAGTGCCTGGTTGTTACCCAGGAGGTCGCTGGTTCGAATCCAGCCGCCCCAGCTCGG
>CAYZLN010000012.1:17884-19581 GCA_964479295.1 uncultured Gemmatimonadota bacterium | reverse complement strand
AGGCCGGAGCCGCCCGCCGGGCTGGCGCTCCGCCGTGCCGCCCCCCAACTTTCGGGGTGCGTTCGCCTGCCTCCCGCGCCCCCGACCCCCCGACCATGAGCGACAGGGCCGAAGTCACCACCCCGGAGCCGCTGGAGGACGAGCGGGGCGTCGAGCGCTCCCTCCGTCCGGAGCGGCTCTCCGAGTTCGTGGGCCAGGAGAAGGTCAAGGAGAGCCTCCAGGTCTACGTGGAGGCGGCCAAGGGGCGGGGCGAGTCCCTCGACCACACCCTCTTCTACGGCCCCCCGGGGCTGGGCAAGACGACGCTGGCCCGGCTGCTGGCCGACGAGCTCGACGTCGACATCAAGCTCACCTCGGGGCCGGTGCTCGAGAAGCCCGGCGACCTGGCGGGGCTGCTGACCAACCTCGAGCAGCGCGACATCGTCTTCATCGACGAGATCCACCGGCTGAGGCCGGTCATCGAGGAGTTCCTCTACCCGGCCATGGAGGACTACCGCATCGAGATCCGGCTGAGCGACGGGCCCCGGGCCCAGACGGTCTCCATGAAGCTGGAGCGCTTCACGCTGGTGGGGGCCACGACCCGCTTCGGCCTGCTCACCGCCCCGATGCGGGCCCGGTTCGGGATCATCGAGCGGCTGGGCTTCTACCCGGACGAGGACCTGGAGAAGATCGTCGAGCGCTCGGCCGGCATCCTGGGCGTCCCCGTCACCGAGGACGGCGCCGCGGAGGTGGCCCGGCGCTCCCGCGGCACCCCCCGGATCGCGAACCGGCTGCTGCGGAGGGTCCGTGACTTCGCCGAGGTGGAGGGCGACGGCACCGTCGACGCCGAGACGGCCCGGGGGGCGCTGGAGATGCTGAACGTCGACGAGTACGGCCTCGACGACATGGACACCCGGGTGCTCGAGGCCCTGGTGGAGGACTTCGAGGGCGGCCCGGTCGGCGTCGACTCGCTGGCGGTGGCCGTGGGCGAGGACGCCGGCACCCTGGAGGAGGTCTACGAGCCCTACCTGATCCAGAACGGCTACCTCAAGCGCACCAGCCAGGGGCGGGTCGCCACCCGCCGGGCGTACCGCCGCGTGGGCCGATCGCTGCCGGAGGAGGACGGGGCGGGCGAGCAGTCGAACCTCTTCGACGGGGAGGACGAGGGCTGACGACCGGCGGCTTCCGCCTGGAGGCGGAGGACGGCTCCGCCCGGGCCGGGGCCCTCCGGGTGTCCCACGGCGAGGTCCCGACGCCGGCCTTCCTGCCGGTGGGGACCCGGGGGACGGTGAAGGCGCTGGCGCCGTCGGACCTCGCGTCGGCGGAGGTCCCGGCCGTCGTCGCCAACGCCTACCACCTCTACCTGCGCCCGGGGACCGGGGTGATCCGGGAGGTCGGCGGCCTGCACCGCTTCATGGGCTGGCGGGGGCCTCTCGTCACCTCCTCCGGGGGCTTCCAGATCCGCTCGCTCGCCGGCGTCGAGGAGGTCGACGACGGGGGCGTCGTCTTCCGGAGCCACCTGGACGGCTCCCGGCACCGCTTCACGCCGGAGACGGCGGTCGAGGTGCAGGCGTCGCTGGGCTCGGACGTGGTGACGGCCCTGGACCGCTGTCCGCCGGAGCGGGCGGGCCGGGAGCGGGTGCGGGCGGCCACCGGGCGGACGCTGCGCTGGCTCGAGCGGTGCCGCGACCGCCACCGCGAGCTCGCGGAGCGGGCGG